>DATCRE010000505.1:0-19950 GCA_036569145.1 Cyclobacteriaceae bacterium | reverse complement strand
CTGTTGATCCTGCATTATAAATTTCAAGCCAGTCATCATACTCAGCTGTGCCACTATCATTATCAGGACAGCATGATTTATTAGCAGCCATGAATTCATTGATAACCAGGTTTGGCAAGACATCTGAATTAATAATAAATGAATATAAGGTAGTAGATGCATCAGCAGGACTTAACGTGATTTTAGCAGCGGTATTCTTTGCTTCGACATAATATTCCACTGTAGCATCAACACCGGTCGCTGGTATTGTTCCTGCATAAATATTATTAGTGGTTAATGTCATCGACACAGTTGTGAATGAACCTCCATTTAAGCGATAATAAAGTTTCACTGTTGAAAGTCCTGTAGCATCGGTAATCACAGCATTCACAATAATGGCGTCTGCCTTACCTGGTATCACTGGAGCCTTTGTTACTTCGCCAATGGCAGGATAAGAACTGCCTCCATTAGAAATATCTTTTGTAACCGAGCCCGTAATCACAAAATCACCAGTTCCATCTGGAATTCTGGCGTAGGACTGTCCATCAACCATCGCGGGAAATTTAACCATATCGATTAGCGTACCCGATGCATTTTCAAAATAAACAGTTTCACCATCGGAGGATAATTTAAAATTCGTGTTTAATGCGGTAGCTGTTCCATCGCAGTTTAACACGAGAAATCCTTTTGAAGGAATTACGGTATTGGCTGGCAGCGTGTATTTATCAGAGGCATGATCATAGATCAAATAACCACTGATATCTTTAGAGGAAGAGTTATCATTGTAGAGTTCAATCCAATCATTACCGGTGGAGTAAAGCTCATTGATATAAATTCCTTCGGAAGTAACTACCGGACTGGGATCGCTTTTAGTAGTACAGTCTTGAAGAAGAAATGATCCGCCAAGGATAAGGATCACTAAATGAAATCGAACACCACGCATACACTATTATTCCCAAGTTAAGTTTACATTAACTTTTAAAGATATTGAATAAAGTATAAAAACGTAAAAACGGTGATCTGAATTGAGGCAGAATAGCTAACTATGTCGCTTATGGTTAGAATTCCATTTTCCTTTGTTGCGCCTTCCAGTGTTCTTTTTTTTCATGGCAAGACTTTTATTGATCAATGGTTGGTATAGTGGACCTTCGCCAAACTCAGTAGGTATGGGCATCTTTGTAACTTCTTTACCAATCAGCTTTTCAATCTTTGAAAATTTATGTTGATCCTTTTCATTGATGAAGGTAATCGCTGTACCTGTTGTCTCTGCTCGTGCCGTTCTGCCTATGCGATGTATGTAATCATCCGGATCATGAGGGGCGTCATAATTCACAACGAGGCTTATACCTTCAACATCAATACCTCTTGATAAAATATCTGTACCAACTATAACCTGTAATTGCCTGCTCTTAAACTCTCTAAGAATGGCCTCACGCTCTTCTTGCTCAAGATCAGAATGGAATGCTTTTGTTTGAACGCCTGAGCGATTTAACTCACGATCCAACTTTTTAACATTCTCTTTCGAAGAAGCAAATATGATGACACTACTATGTGTTTTATCTGTTAGAAGCTGTCTTAATAGTTTTGGCTTCTGTTCATCATAAACAACATAAGCCTGTTGCAAAATACCTTCGGCAGGTTTGGCAATGGCAATGGTTACTTCAAGCGGATCGACTAATATCTTCGCAGCCAATGCGCGTATCTTCGGTGGCATGGTGGCTGAAAACAACAATGTCTGTCTCTTCTTGGGCAGATAGCTTATTATCTTGATAATATCATCATAAAAGCCCATGTCGAGCATGCGGTCGGCCTCATCCAATATTAAATGCTTAACCTGATCGAGTTTAATAGTACCTGCTGCTAATAGTGCTATAAGTCTGCCTGGCGTAGCGATAATGATATCTGCACCTGATTCCATCGCTTTTCTCTGTTGATCCCAGGTAGCCCCATCTCCACCGCCATAGACTGGAATAGAGCTCACTCCAAGAAAATATGCAAAGCCTTCAATTTGCTGATCTATCTGCTGTGCCAGTTCTCGCGTGGGCGCAATAACGAGCGTGTTCAGGTGCTGACTTCCTGATGTTACAATCTTGTTTAAGACTGGCAGAATATATGCGGCTGTTTTACCAGTGCCTGTTTGAGCGCAGGCTATCAAATCTCTGTTCTGAAGAATGATAGGTATTGCTTGTTGCTGTATGGGAGTGGGTTTAGAGTATCCCATAGAAAGCAAACCGTCAAGAAGCTTTTCGTCAAAATTAAAATCGGAGAATGTCAAGCGAGTATCGTGTTGAGAAAAATCAATATATAAATATAAAAAAAGCCAGACCGTTGGCCTGGCTGAATTTTTTGTGAAGAGTGGTTGCTTAAGCTAATCTTACGTTAACTGCATTCAAACCTTTCTTTCCTTCTTTGAGTTCGAAAGTGACTTTATCATTCTCACGAACCTTGTCAACAAGGCCGGATATATGTACAAAATACTCCTTTTCGGATCCTGTCTCTTTTACGAAACCAAATCCTTTGGCTTCGTTAAAGAATTTAATAACTCCTTCTTTCATTGTAATGTTAATAAATAATAATAATTATAATTATCGCGCAATATATAGAAAATATTCAAAAATTCTACAAATCTATTTTAAGATGTTGATTTTTAAATAATTAGGCTGCTTTTTGTACGTCATGGAGCTTGATCTCCTTCTGTTTCACTATACGAATAGCTCCAACTTTATCAAGGATTTTGATAACAATATAGGTAGGATCAATCTCGTGCCAGCGTATGCCTCCAAAGTTTGCACGCGAACCATTTTTATGGTGATTGTTGTGATAGCTTTCTCCCATCATCAGAAAATCAAGAGGAAGAAAATTGCGTGAAGTATCGCCTACAGGAAAATTACGATAGCCATATTTATGCGCGAACCAATTGATGATAGCACCGTGGATTGGGCTCATTAAAAAATGGATTGGTAGTAATAACCATAACCACCACGCAGTAGCAAACTGAACGTATATGAAGATATAAACAGCCGCCCAAATCAATCTTGAAGGCCATGATCTTGCAAACTTGTCAAATGAAATCCAATCAGGAACGCCTTCAGTAAAACGGCTCTCGATGGCAATTTTTTTATTGGCAATGTCAGAATAAACAGTCTTGGTTTTCCACATCATCTTCCAGATGGTTTCATCATACTTGGGGGAATGTGGATCATTTTCAGTATCAGCAAAAGCATGATGCATGCGGTGCATAACGCCATAGCCATAGGGGCTTAAATAATTTGAACCTTGAAATATCCAGGTAAGAACGTAAAACACTTTTTCCGTGAATTTATTCATGGTAAAAGCTTTATGTGCAGCATACCGGTGCAGAAAGAATGTCTGAAAGAACAGAGACAAGTACCAGTGAGCAACAAAAAAAATCAAAATTACCTTCATAGTCAGGTTTAGTCAGTTAAGTTAAAAAATTGTTCCTAAAGGCCACTTCCAGCCTTATTCATGGAACAAGACAGTCCTTCGACCGGATTGTGACAGATTTTAAATAAATTATTTTCTAAAAGATGGATTTGAGTTCGGAGGTCTTCTTATTGATGGCGAGGGATATATCTTTCTTCAATTCGGCTATAAATTCAGTGGCCTGATCCATGGTGCAAGCCCTACGAAAGCTTTCAGTCCATTTCATCTGGGGCATTTCAATGGAAAATTTGATCGTATCGGTTGAGAGCTTCTTCTTAGCCCGACAAAACAATTGGCGACAATGGTCTTGCTTTTTATCCAATGCCACCTGTAATGCTGCATAATCGAAATCAAACACTTCTTTCAAGACATAAACAGCTCTTTCCAGGGGTTCAAGCTTGTGCTGCAATACTTTAAGTGCTTTGGATAACTCTTGCTCAAAATCAATGTGTGAGAAGTCAGTCTCTTTAAATTTCTCAATCATTTCAGACCAATGGATGGAATCCAGGCACTGTTCTTTTTTCTTTTTCAGCGTGTTAAGATGACTAATGCAGTTGTTGGTTACTGACTTAATGAGATACGCTTTGGTGTTTTTAATTTTCTCCTGCTCAACACTTAACCATTTCAGAAAAGTCTCTTGCACGATATCTTCAGCGTCTGACTTGCATTTCAAAATGTTAAATGCAATGGCCTGAAGCATGGGCTGATATAATGTTATAGTCTGAGCCTGATTCAATAGATGTAATTTTGTAGCAAAAATACGGCTATTAAATGATTCTTTCCTCTAGAATTGTCTAAAAAATGGGGACAAAACTTTAACAGTATCTGATTTCCCTGATGGGCTAATTCATCATCAGAGACTCAAAATTACCTTATCTCGTAACTAATCTGTGATTATTTTGGACTCCGAGGCTCTGGGGATAATCTCATCATCACTTTTCAGATCATTGAGGTGTTTTATGACTAAAATTGAAGATGCCTGACTTATCCAGCTGGCTTGTGCTATTTCATCCCAATACTCGAGGCTCACCAGCACCAAATTGAAGTGCGACAGCAAATATTCGTCTGGAATACGATGTTCAATAACTTCTCTGAATGTTTTAAAGCGACTATCATCAGAAACTAAATTCTGTCCCATCTTCATGACCGTTACCCTGGCTTTATTGCTGGCAACAAAGCGTTCAGCATACTGAAGCAATGACAAATCTCTGTCGGTATGTAGTAATACTAAAACATTTTCTGCCATTACAAAGCCACGATCTACAAGTACTGCAACGTTATTTGTACTTTCTTCCAGGAGCTTGTTAAGCTTCCCTCCTGTTATCTTATCGTTAAACAGCGACTTGGCCGCGCCAACTAATACAAGATCGTAATTACGTCCATTGGCTACATCCGTAATTTCCTTTTCAACTTCTTCTGAAGTCTTGTATATGGTTTGAAGTTTCAAATCCAATAGCTGAGCCGTTGCCTGGATGGGTTGAAATCCTTCCTTCTCATACAAAAGAGCATCCTGAGGTTTAACTTCCGAACTTGGCGTTATGTGCAGCGCAGTGACATCAATTTGTGAGTTTTTCTTTAAGGTAAGCTGATCTCCCAACCTTAACAGTGTACTGCCCATTTTTGGCGGTCCAAACGAAATCAGAATATGAAATGACGTTTTTATTTTGGATAAAATCTCTTCTCCATAGCTGCGCGTTTTAAATAATCTGTTTATCAGATCAAGTAAAGGTCCTGTGAGGAACGTTGTACTTAATGCCATGATCACCAACATCGCAAAGATTTCGGGAGAAAGTATACCCAGATCATAACCAATATTTAATACGATAAGCTCCATTAAGCCCCTGGTGTTCATGAGAACTCCAATAGATAATGATTCCTTCCAGCTTTGCCCAACAACGCGGGCTGCTATTGCACTTCCTCCAAATTTGCCAAGCACAGCAACGAAAACAATAAGCAAACATATCAACCAGAGATGACCTTCATTGAGCAAACCAATCTGTGTTCTCAGACCTGTGAACACAAAGAACAGCGGCAACAGCAACACTATACTGATGTCTTCTATTTTCTCGGTAAGTATTTTCTTGAAATTAAGGTTTTGCGGCATAATTACTCCCGCAAGGAAAGCACCAAACAAGGCGTGGATACCAATAATTTCGGTGAGGTATGATGACAGCAGCAACAACAAAAACATGCCACCAACAATTTTTTTGTTCATCATCTCCTTGGCGACATAAACATCGCCTAACTTTTTAAGGAATGGCTGAACGGCGTAAATCATAATAAGTACATATCCAACAGCAAGGACTATGGTATAAAGCGCACTTAAGAAAGTTCCTGCTTTAACAATAGCAACTACAGCTGCCAGTATACACCATGCCGTTATATCATCGGCAGCGGCACACGTAATAGCCATGGCACCAAGACTGGTTTTTGTAAGTCCTCGTTCTTGTATGATACGTGCCAGAACAGGAAATGCTGTTATGCTCATGGCAATACCCATGAACAATGAAAATTCAAGAAATGAAATACCCTTCGGAGCAAATTGCTCAAACAACATATAGGCCAACCCCATGCCTAGAAAGTATGGAAATATGATGCTTGCATGACTTACTACTACAGCTGCGTCTGCTTTATTCTTAAGAATTTTTAAATCAAGTTCCATCCCGATGATGAACATGAAAAGAATCAATCCGATCTGGCTTAGAAGCTGAAGGTTACCTAACGATGCCTGTGGAAAAAGAAATAATGATACGTCAGGAAAAACAAGGCCCAGCAAAGAAGGACCTAACACGATACCAGCAATGATTTCACCTACCACAGTAGGCTGTCCTATTTTATTCGCTAGCATACCAAATATGCGAGCCACCAGTATGATAGTTGAAATTTGAAGTATAAGAATAGCGAGTGGATGATGAAGGCTTTTCACAAATTCAGAACTGAAAGATGTCCATGAACTCTGTTGATTTCCTGATTCCTGTGCGACCACTCCTGCTGTTGATCCTTCGAGTTTGTAGCCCTGTTGCACAATAAGCCACATTAGAGCAGCAAAAGCGCCAATTACTACAATGTAGAATAAGATTGACTTTTTCATTTCCGGCTTTTTAATAATTGTAAAAATAAGAAAATGCCTGAATTATCAATTTCCAGGTCCTCAGTCACCGACCACCGGTTCTATGAGACGATGGGAACGATGGAGTTTTGTTTCAAAAACTAAAAGTGAATTAATTATTTGCCAATCTTGCAATCTGTCGAATGATCTCCTTACGTTCATCAAAAAGTGATTGTGTCATTTCAGATGCTATCTTAAAAATGTCTGATTCTGCTGTCTTGGGATTTCCGGAAGTAAACGGTGGCTCAGGATTATATTCTAACATGAGTTGAATTGCCTTTGCCATTCTATCTCCACCTATTAATGCTGTTAATGACAATCCAAAATCTAATCCGGCAGTGATACCTCCTCCCGTAATTCTGTTTCTATCAACAACGACGCGTTGTTCAATTGTTTCTACATCGAACATTTGCAATAGCTCCAATGAACGCCAATGTGTTGTTGCTTTATATCCATCCAAAAGTTTTGAGGCTGCTAAAAGCAACGAGCCTGTACATACAGCTGTAATGTATTTTGCTTTAATCGCTTTCTTCTGAAGAAAATCGATGTAGAGTTTATTTGTCAATAATGGTGTTATACCTTTTCCACCAGGAACAAAAAGTATATCAACATCCGGGCAATCATCAAAAGTAAAATCTGGTTTCAATGATAATCCACCTTCTGCCGCAACTAACTTTTTATTTTCGCTCACAACGTAAACTTCAAAACAAGATGCTCTCACAAAAACTTCATACGGTCCCGTAAAATCAAGCACTGTAAGGTTAGGGAATAATAACATTCCTATTTTTAACTTATCCATTTTTACATTTTTTAAACGATGAAATTATTTATAAAGACTATCTCTTCTATTTTGTAATTCACGCCATGTGGTAAGAATAAAACCTTCCTTTTGAATAAAAGCTTTTAATTCGGGACCTGCCATTGCAAGCATGTCTGCTCTTCTTGTGTTTCCTGAGTTACTAATGCTTTTAAATTCTTCATTTGAGTCTGTACAATGAATCAATATCACTGTTATTCCAGGTTTAACAGATCTTAGCAGTTCTTTGTATTTATATGTTTTAAATTCACACAATGCCTTATCTGTAACTTTTTTATCAGAGGGAAATTCCCAGTCGTAACTTGAAATATAAAGATCATCCACTACAGCCAGACCTGCATTCCAGATTTCTTCACCTTTGTCACGTATAGCATCCAGAACTTCAGAAATATTGGTGGCTTCTGGAGTTTTCTTGTTAAGGTTCTTCAATCCAGCCAATGGCACGGCCTGTAATGATTCACGCATCAACGTGTTATGTCCTGCTGAAAATAAAACAGGTATGTGCTCTTCAATACCAATCTTGATATACTTGTTAAGAAATTCTGGTGTTGCCCACAATATTCCCATGTGTGTATCAAGGTGCGTAGGATTCAATCCCATTGTTTTTGCCTTATATAATTGCGCTTTAATTTCAGCTTCTATTTCATCAACTGAAGCATTATTTACTACATCGAAAACATTATTCCATAGTGCACCTTCTTTATCCGACAACCCTGGAGAAGCATTTTTTCCTGTAACTGAACTCCATCGATAATCAGTCCATTCAGCAGTATGCGTAAGGTGAAGTCCGGCATCTATATCAGGATGTTGTTTAACATAGTTAATAATATGTGATGTCCAGGGGCACGGCATCATTATACTTACGGACGTTGCTACTTTTTTCTCTAAAGCATGAATAGCACCTTGATTTGATTGATGCGACATTCCGGCATCATCAACATGAAACATAATTACGCGCTCATCCTTTTTCCAGCCAAGTTTTTCAGCATAGGTTTGTGATTGGCTTTTAACTTTATTTGTTATGGAATTAATGAAAAGCATACTAAGTAATAAATGAATATGTGTGGGTGATTTTTTTATTAGTATTGTCCGCATCTCGATTTGTTAATTTGAAACAAATAAAGATCAGTGTTTATATATCCACAATAAGTCAACTTTTTATGACTACCGAAAACAATCAAATCAGCTTCAATTGCCCCAAAGAATTTTTATTAAAAATGCTTGCGGGCAAATGGAAGGCTTGTATTTTTCGTTACGCCATTCAGGGCCCGGTACGGTTTGGGCAGATTATTAAGTTATTGCCAGAGGCAACACGTCAATCACTTACAAAAGCATTACGTGAATTAGAAGAAAATAATATTCTGGAGAGAAAAGTAATAAGGCTAAAACCTTTGCATGTTGAATATAATCTCACAGAGCTGGGCCTAGAGTTTATTCCAATTTTTAAAGCTGTAGATGAATTGAATCTATTGCCTGTCATGCAAAAGAAGTAAAAGAATTAAATTTGAAATGTATGCAATAACAAAGGCCAGGTTATCCTGGCCTTGTGTTCAAAAATAAAATATATGTTTAAATAAGATCAAGTTGCCCATGTCTTCCCGTTACCGGCTTCTGCTAACGGAAGGCAGCCATGATAAGCACCGGGAACTGCTTCGTATTGGAGAACCTGGGTTGCTCCTGCTTCTGAAGTGAAGAAGCCGGCAACTGTAAGCTCTTTAACTTTTAAAATAAATGGCCATTGTTCCGCATTCTCTTTAATAGCCGCATCGTGAGTTTTCTTTGCATACTCTGTTTGTTTTTCAGGTGATAGATCAAGAAAGGCATCACCAAATTCTTTCTTAGCATCTTCATCGAAGGCTTTCAATCCATCCAGAAATTTCTGTTGATCTTCTTTTGAATACACATCTTTCACCATCAGATCAATAAAACCTGGTATGCCCACATCTTTTGCTCCGGGAGTATCTGTTTTAGGAATGATAATGTCTGCGAGTTGTGTTACCAGCGATGCCTGATCTTCTGATAAGAACTGAGGTTTCCAATCCAGTGAAGGTTTGGCAGCGCATCCATTTAATATACCTGCAATGGTTGGGGCCGATATGATCCCTCCCATCAATAGTGCTGTTCTTCTTAAGGCTTCTCTACGATCCATAGTACTACTTGTAAAGATTAAAGATTCTGTTTTTTCAATTCTTCAACGGCGTGATTAGCGGCACGTGCTGTAAATGCCATATAGGTAAGCGATGGATTCTGACATGCAGCTGAAGCCATAAACGATCCATCAGTCACAAACACATTCTTACATGCATGTACCTGGTTGAATTTATTAAGCACTGATGTTTTTGGATCTTTACCCATGCGCGCTGTGCCCATCTCGTGAATACCTAAACCAGGAGCTCCCTTGCCGTCATAGCCATAAACATTTTTAACGCCGGCCGCTTCAAGCATTTCAATGGCATCTTTTTGCATATCGACACGCATCTTCAGTTCATTCTCTTTGAATTCAACATCAAAGGTAAGTGTTGGCAGACCGTACTTATCTTTCACTTCTTTATTGAGTGATACAAAGTTCTCGTGATACGGTAACATCTCTCCGAAACCTCCCATACCAATAGACCATTTACCTGGAGCTCCAGCAATTTTTTTCAGGTCTGCTCCAAAGGCGGATAATTCTTTAACCATGTTGTGCCATCCCTGACGGCTTGCGCCACCTTGATAACCAAAGCCACGGATATAGTCTCTCTTGTCACTTCCTATATTTCTATAGCGAGGTATGTAAAATCCATTGGCTCTTCTGCCTGTATAATACTTATCTTCAAAACCTTCTACTTCACCTCCCGCTCCTACAGCTAAGTGGTGATCCATTACGTTATGTCCAAGCTCACCACTGTCATTTCCAAAACCATTCGGGAAACGATTTGAGGTAGAGTTTAAAAGAACAAATGTAGAACCCATTGTTGATGCACAAAGGAAAACTACCTTGGCAAAGAATTCAAGGTGCTCACCTGTTTCGGCATCAAGTACCCGAACACCTTTAGCTTTGCTCTTCTGCTCATCGTAAATAAGTTCGTATACAATGGAGTTAGGACGAAGTGTCATGTTACCCGTTTTTTCAGCAGCAGGTAATGTTGACGATACGCTGCTGAAATATCCTCCATAAGGACATCCACGAATACAAAGATTTCTAAACTGACAAGTACCGCGTTGAGGACTGTGTGGCAGCGGTGCCGTAGCATGAGCTGTTCTGCCAATGGTTAGATGTCTGTTAAATTTATCCGCTAATTTTCCTTTCAGATCCAACTCAGCACAATTCAACTCCATAGGTGGAAGAAACTTGCCATCGGGTAAATTTGGTATCCCTTCGTTCTGTCCACTCACCCCAATAAATTGCTCTACATAATCATACCAGGGAGATAATTCATTGTATCGCACTGGCCAATCAACACCAATACCATCTTTGGCGTTTGCTGCAAAGTCCATTTCACTAAGTCGGTAACTTTGACGTCCCCACATGATGGAGCGACCTCCTACGTGATAGCCGCGCATCCAGTCGAAGCGCTTAACTTCTGTGTAAGGATTCTCAGTGTCTTTTACCCACCAATGTTTAGTAGATTGTTTTACAGTATACCCTGTGCGATTTTGTTTTTCGTAATCTTTTAACTCTTCAGCTGTCAGCCTGTCGTTATAGGGGAAATCCCACGGATCTTTTGTAGCCGTTGGATAATCAGGATGCTTAACCATGCGTCCTCTTTCAAGGACAAGCGTTTTAAGACCTTTCTCTGTTAATTCTTTAGCGGCCCAGCCACCACTTATACCAGTGCCAACAACAATAGCATCATAGGTATTCTGCTTTTCCGATTCGGTATTTAGGTACATTTTCCAACGATTGTTTGCTCAAATTTATAATTTTCGACGCAAAGAATGTACTTTTTACACAAACGGCAATGAAAAGATTATTATCAAATAAAACAGAAAGTTTCTTTTTGAATTTGTTCTTATAAAAGTTCTGCTAGTTCAAGCCAGCGAAGTGTTTTAGTATCGATTTGTTCATTCAAGGCTTTAACTTCTTCACCCAATTTTTGTAATTGTGAATGATTTGCAGAAGCTTCCAACATTAATGAGGTAATCTCTACTTTCCTGGCTTCAAGCTTTTCTATTTCGGCCTGAAGTTTTTCATACTCCTGCTTTTCTTTGAAAGATGCTTTTCTCTTTTCATCTACAGGTTTAGCTTTTACTTCTACTGATTTAACGGCCACCGGTTTAGCTGCAATTGCTTCCTGCTCTTCCAACCAATCCCTATAGTCAGTATAATTACCATTGAAAAGTCTGATCTTGCCATCGCCTTCAAAAACAAAGAGTTGATCTACCAGATGATCCATGAAGTAACGATCGTGAGAGACTAAGAGTAAACATCCGGTAAACTTCTCCAGGAAGTCTTCCAGAACATTTAATGTGTCAATATCGAAATCATTGGTTGGTTCATCCAATATCAAAAAGTTAGGACTTGTTACCAGGAGCTTCAGTAATTGTAATCGTTTCTTCTCTCCTCCACTAAGCTTGTTGATATAGTTGTATTGTTTATCTGGAGGAAACAGGAATGTATCCAGAAACTTGGATGCTGATACTGAACTTCCATCAGACAGGGTGATAAATTCAGCAATATCTTTTACCTCTTCTATAACTCTGTTGTTGGGATTTAAGGAGATAGCCTCTTGCGTAAAATAGCCCATCTTGGTTGTAACACCAGGATTAATCTCTCCTGAATCTGGCTTCAGCTTCAAGGTAAGCATATCAAGCAAGGTAGATTTGCCAATACCATTTTTACCTACGATACCAATTCGATCTTTCTTCTTAAAGACATAACTAAAATCTTCAACAAGTTTGAGCTCGCCATATTTTTTAGAGATGTGTTCCACTTCAAGAATTTTGCCTCCCTGACGCGCTTCTTTAATATCCAGTTCGAGCTTTTCTTTTTTGATGTCCTGTGAAGCCACCTCCTGCAATTCATAGAATGCATCGACCCTATATTTGGCTTTGGTGCCTCGTGCTCGTGGCTGCTTGCGCATCCATTCAAGCTCTTTTTTAAGCAAACTCTTAGCCTTTGATACTTCAATTCTTAACAGCTCTTCCCTCTCAGCTTTCTTTTCCAGAAAGTAGGCATAGTTGCCTTTGTACCGGAAGATCTGGCCACGATCTAACTCAATGATTTCATTTGCCACATTATCCAGAAAATATCTGTCGTGAGTAACCATGATAAGTGTGATGTTCTGACCCGACAGGTAATTCTCAAGCCATTCAATGGCAGTAAGATCAAGGTGGTTAGTAGGTTCATCCATGATGATGAGGTCTGGCTCTGTGAGAAGTAACTGTGCCAGGAAGATTCGCTTCTTCTGACCTCCTGAAAGCTCACCAAACTTTTTGTCCATATCAGGCACGCCAAGCTTGCCAATCACTTCACTAACCTTAGCTTCATAGTCCCACGCTTTGAGTTCTTCCATCTTCTCAAGCGCAGCCTGCATTCGTTCAGCCGAAACTTCAGGATGATGGATACATTCTTCGTATTCTTTTACTGCAGCTGCAATAAGATTTGATTCACTGAACAATAAGTCCTTGACAGAGATATTATTATCAACCTCAGGTTGCTGTGTAAGATAACCTACCTTTACACCTTCACGTACACTTACTTTGCCTGAATCGGATTGAATCTCGCCTGTTAATATCTTGAGTAAAGTTGTTTTGCCGACACCGTTATTACCGACAAAGGCAAATTTCTCGCCTTGCGAAATACCGAGGGCCACATCCTTAAAAAGCCAGCGATCATTGAATGTTTTTGAAATGTTTTCTGCAGAAAGATAATTCAAAGCCTATAAATTTAGGCCGCAAAGGTAGTGTAAAATCAAGAGGTGGCAATTACACTTTAAAGGTTTGTATCTTAAATAGAAATGGAAATGTGAATTGGTTGTTGGGCTGATTTATTGTTGTGAATCTTCTTAAAAAAGCAGAACATGCACAATCCAAGCTGGAAGGACACCGTCAGGAAAATAGTTACAAAAACGCCCATAAAAGACTAATTTTTAACTTTAATGAAAAGATACAGTAACATCATTAAATGGTCTAGTTTTCAGCAGTTTATCGGTGTGCATTTACGGCAATTAAACAAATAGGACTTTAAATGAATTTAAAAGTCGAACTACTCAAAGGAAACTCCAGAGCGCAGGTAGATCGTGTTGTTAATTACATTGGAGATAATCCAAAGAGATTTGAGCAGCTTATTAAGATCTATCTTGAAGGCCCCTATCGTATAACACAACGGGCATCATGGCCAATGTCATATTGTGTAGAGGCGCATCCAATGTTAATTACCCCGCATCTGAAAACCTTGTTGGACTATTTAAAGAAACCTGGTATTCATGATGCCGTCAAACGAAATACGATAAGGCTACTGCAGTTCGCCCCCATACCCAAACGATATTATGGGCGAATTGCCGACATCTGTTTTGGTTATCTTGAAAATCGGAAAGAGGCCGTGGCTATCAAAGCATTCTCAATGACTGTATTAGCCCGAATCATTAAAGACGAACCTGATCTCCGAAAATCACTTCAACTCTTAATTGAAGACCAGATGCCATACGCCACTGCTGCCTTTAAAGTACGCGCCAGAAATGTATTGAAACAAATGAGCCCAGAATCGATACATAAACCGGCGATCATTGCCACTGGTATCAATTGACAATTTGCACATCGATAATTGGTAATTATTCTATATTACAACATTAAATTTTTCTCTACTATCAGATGATTCACCAGGAACATGTATGTAAAAGCTGCGGCCATAAATTTATAGGCTTGTATTGCAATCTCTGTGGTGAAAAAGTGATTGAACCTAAAGACAGGAAGTTTGGCACTTTTGTCAGCACGGTGATGATGGCTACCACATTCGTGGATAACAGATTTGTGAAATCGCTTTGGCCGACAATTACTAATCCCGGATTTCTTTCTCGCGAATATGTTGACGGACGAAGGGTTAATTACATGAGACCTTTACAAATGTTCTTCATTCTTAACCTGGTCTATTTTCTGTTTCCTATGGCATTGCAGATGTTTAACTCATCGCTCCATACACAAATGCATGTTTTACCACATGCCAAGCTAGCCCAGCAAATTGTTGCACACAGACTAAGAGCTGAAGGAATGGATCTAAGAGGCTTTGAACTCATCTATAATGATAAGTCAACAAATCTGGCCAAGTTGCTAATTGTGATCTTCATTGTTTTAGCATCGCTGCCGTTGAGCCTGATCTTTGCAAAACGTAATCGCTTTTTTACAGATCATGTTGCACTCGCGGTTGAGTTAACCAGTTTTAACCTGGCTGTTAATGCTATAGGGCTTACCTTCTTATTCTGGATTATCAATAAGATTTTAAAGATAAGTCACACTGCCGGAGGATCGTTGCTTAATGACACAACTTTGACTGTAATCTTTGTGGCTACAAATATGTATTTCATTTTCAGGGCAGCCAAGACATTCTACAGCCAAAAAGGAAAGCGCCTGGTTATAAAAGCTATGCTCGGTATACTCGGACTCTTTCTGGCCCTGGAAGTATACCGATTCATATTATTCTTTATTACAATGGCAGCGGTTTAGCTAACTGTTGAACCGGGAACAACAATATCAGTGGGCTGAAGCAGTTTTAGTTTACCATCATGATCTTCTGCCATCAAAATCATGCCCTGCGATTCGATACCCATCATCTTCCTCGGTGCCAGGTTAGCAATCAATGTCACCTGCTTGCCAACCATTTCCTCTGGTGAATAATGCTTGGCAATACCACTTAGAATAGTGCGTTGATCAACACCGGTATCGACTTTTAATTTTAGTAATTTGTCGGACTTCTCCATACGCTCAGCTGAAAGCACTTTGCCAACACGTATATCAAGCTTGGCAAAATCGTCATACACGATCTCGGACTTCAATGGCTTGATGTTCTCTTTCGTCTTTTCTTCAACTTTTGGTTTATGCAGTCGGGTTACTTGCTTTTCAATATCAGTGTCTTCAACATTCTTGAACAGAAGCTCTGCCTGCCCGAGTTGATGATGCTGAGGAATAGCATTAATTAATTGTTCTGTCGTCCAGAAGTTTTTCCAATTACTATTGATCGATGTGCTGTTAAGTTGCCTACGCAAATTCAATGCTGAATCTGGTAAGAATGGTTCACACGCAATGGTTATGTTTCCGACAATGGTTAATGCATAATTTAATATACAACCTACAGCTTCCATGTCTTCCTTCGCTAATTTCCATGGCTCTGTTTCTGCCAGGAATTTATTTCCGATGCGCGCCATATTCATAAGTTGAAATTGCGCTTCGCGGAATCTGAAACCTTCAAGTGATCGGATCATTTCTTTAACAGACACGTTAAGATCTTCATGAGCTTTCTGATATAAAGAAACAATCTGCTTGCGTTTATCTGTGGTTGCAGGTAGTTCATGTTCGCTTGGTACTTTACCATCAAAATATTTCCATGTAAGCACCATTACCCGATTCACAAAGTTTCCAAGGATAGAAACGAGTTCACTATTTACTTTTTGCTGATAATCTTTCCATGTGAAGTCAGCATCTTTTGTTTCGGGAGATATTGAATTCAACACGTAGCGTAGCTCATCTCTCCTGCCCGGAAAATCCTCCAGGTATTCATGAAGCCAGACAGCGTGATTGCGTGACGTTGAGATTTTATCACCTTCGAGATTCAGAAATTCATTAGCAGGGACATTATCAGGTAAAATGTAATCACCTGCTGCTTTAAGGATGGCAGGGAAAATGATACAATGAAATACAATATTATCCTTACCGATAAAATGAATTAATCTAGTCTCAGGATCTTTCCAATACTTTTCCCATCCTTCAGGCTTCAATTCTTTGGTTGCGGAAATATATCCGATAGGTGCATCAAACCAAACATAGAGTACTTTTCCATCGGCCCCTTTCAGTGGAACCGGAACACCCCAATCCAGATCACGTGTTATCGAGCGAGGCTGAAGTCCCTGATCAATCCATGATTTACATTGACCATACACATTAGTTTTCCAATCATTTTTATGACCTTCAATCAACCATTCTTTCAACCATGCTTCATACTTATCGAGTGGAAAATACCAATGCTTTGTCGGGCGAAGAACAGGTGTATTTCCTGATACTGTTGATCTCGGATTAATGAGCTGTTTGGGACTTAAACTTGTTCCGCACTTCTCACACTGATCACCATAGGCATTTGGATTTCCACAGTTTGGGCAGGTACCTATAATGTAGCGATCTGCTAAAAAGATATTCTCTTGTTCATCAAAATACTGGTCGGAAGTTTCTTCCAGGAAAATATCTTTATTGTAAATATTAAGAAAAAACTCTTGTGCAGTTTCATAGTGCACTGGAGATGACGTACGGGAATATATATCGAAGGAAATTCCGAAGTCAGCAAAAGCCTTCTTCATCAGGTTATGATACTTATCAACAAACTCGCGTGGGGTTACGCCTTCTTTTTTAGCACCAAGGTTAATAGCAACGCCGTGCTCATCAGATCCACCAATAAAAACAACGTCTTTACCACAAAGTCTTAAATAGCGAACGTAAGTATCTGCTGGTAAATAGGCACCCGCGATATGGCCGATGTGAAGCGGACCATTAGCATAGGGTAAAGCCGATGTGATGGTGTAGCGTTTAAAGTTCTGCATAAATCAATAAAAAGCTGTTTGGGATTCTAATAAGCTTGCAAAGATGATAATAGAAATGGACCAAAAAAAATTCAATTACAAGCCAAATTCTACGGGAGCTAAGATCGTGTCTATTACAAATTTAACGTAGAACTCCGTATAGCCTTCAGGTGTAGTACGAAGCCCAACCTGGCCTCCTATTTTCTCGCAAGCTGTTTTTGTAATGTATAAACCGATTCCACCTGTACTGGAACGTTCAGATGCTCTTGAAAACATTTGGAATATTTTATCCGGCTTGGCTTCGCTGATACCTATACCGTTATCGATAACTCGTATTTTCATTTCCCGGTTCTCCTCCTCTATGCGAACTTCAACAAAGGGCTCTACCCGGTCTGAATCATTGTAAAACTTGATTGCATTGTCTATAAGATTCTCAAGAATGATTCTGATGAATTCTTTATCACAATAAAATTCTAAACCTTCCTGAATATATTTTCTTACCTGGAGACGAGGAGGCAGTCCTCGCTTCTTCTCAAGAAGCATAACCTCCTCAATAATAAAGTCAAAATTAATAGGCTCAGGCTTGATAGACGAGTTATTAATTTGATTGATAATCAGCAGACGGGTAAGAATCGTATTTAAATTTTCAGCGGTGATGTCAAGCTTTTCGAGATAACTCACCGCTACAGGATCTTTTACATCCATAAGCGCTACATTACAAATACCTTTCAGGCTGGCAAGCGGCCCACGAATATCATGCGAGGTTTTGTATATAAAATTATCAAGCTCTTCATTCACTTTACTGAGAGAATCATTCGCTACTTCAAGATCAGCAGTCTTTTCTGCAACCTTCTTATCAAGTTCAATATTTTTTAATTCGATAAAATTCTTGGCATCTGACAAGGCTTGATTAACTCGCTTTTTTACTTTGTTGCTTTGATATAATACAAATATCAAGAGACACGCCAGAACGGAGATAATACCAATGGCTATGTTTAAGCTTCGTTGGCGTTGGATAACTTCTTCTTTAGTGGCGATGATCGCTTTATTCTCCCGCTCTTCATAATCTGTTTGAATTTTAGCGATATTCTTAATTAATGCTTCATTGTAAATGCTGTCTTTTAAATGAATATATTTACTCTGATAAGAAGATGCTTTTTCAAAGTCCTTAGCTTCAGTATACAATCTGGAGAACTCCTTATACGTTTCGATTAATATTTCATTATAGCCAGCGTCTATATCAATACGTTCGCATTCAGTCAACACTCTAATTGCATCCTCTTGTTTATTAAGCCGAAGAAAAATGTGGGCCTGATAGATAAGGTTTTCAGCTTGAAATTTCTTGTTCCCTATTTCTTTTGCAATCTTATATGATTCCTGAAAGTATTCCTGAGCTTTTATAATTTCGTTAGTTCTGTAGTATGATACTCCCAATCCAAAGTTTCCTTCAACTTTGATTTGATCATTACAATTATTATCACATTCTTTAAAGCCCATCTCAAAATATTTATGAGCTTTTGAATAATCATTTAATTGATTGTAACATAGACCCATGTTAATAAACAACCGATCCAGGTCGTACTTATCTTTAGCTTCATTTTTCAGGGCAAGGGCCTTATCATAAAACTTTAATGCGCTTTCGTAATTCTTTAATTTAAAATAGACAATTCCAATATTATTCAAGGCAATACTAATCTCTCTTTTATCACCTTGTATTTCTCTTTCTTGTAAGGATTGAAAATTAACCTTTAACGCTTCGTCGTATTTTGCCTGATAGGTATAAGTTATGGCTAAAGCATTTAAAAGGAGCTTATACTCAGTCTTATAACCCTCTTGGTTTTTATTTCTTAAGGCCGTTGGTATTACTTTTTTAAAGTATTCTATTGCTTCATTTATCTTATCCAGTCTTCGTAAAATCTGTCCCTTAATTCTTCCTCCCTTGACAATTCTCAGACTATCATCAATTTGTTCGGCAAGTGAAAAGCCTTCATCCACATAACCTAATGCTGTATTGTTATCATTTATCGTAGCATATTCAATGGCTAATTTATAAAGAACTTCACATTTCTCAGCTCCTTCACTCTTGTTTACTAAAAGTGCCAGAGAATCAATAGCCTTTCGATCCTGAGCAACTACCATGATAGGACACACTGAAACAAAACAGCTAAATGTTATGACGAGCAGTTGAAACTTAAAAAAGTAATAGTACACGTGTGAGTTCTAAAATTTTATTGAATTAAAAAATATCAAGCAGGCCTACATCTTTGCTTTACAATTTAAAGACAAAATCAAATAAAAAATCATATGAAAAAACTATTTTATACAATCTTATTAGTATTAGCTTCTTCTTTCGCTTTAATTTCTTGCACAGAGGAACCTGTTACTCCTGCAACTGATCTTAATGGTGGCGGTGGAGTAAGTGATCCAATGAAATAATTCAAAACATTAAACTCTAATGGTTATGAAAACTAGAATAATACTTTTTTTAGCAATTTCAGCCTTGATAACTTTATCATTCTCTTTCGTTTCTGTTAAGCAAAACGCTAAAGTAGAAGAAAAAACACAGAAACAATTTGTCCAAAATGATGAGCCTATTGGCGGGCTCATGTCAGAAGACAAACTTTAGTAACCAAAGTTACTTGATAATTAAGGAGATTAAGCGATTCTCATCCTTCGCCAGAAGGGAATCACTTAATCTCCTTCTTAGCTTTTTTCAAAAGCTAATGCTTTACTCTATGTGCACTTGAGTATTAAATTATTTCTATTTCAGGGCATTAAATTTTTACTGCTTACCTAATGCCATTCTGAAAGTTATCAAAAGCTTAAGCAAGCTAATGACTACGGCAAGCTGATTCTAATTGTTTAGAAAGGTTGTTAACTAATATGCAAAGATCTTACTG
>DATCRE010000504.1:0-3564 GCA_036569145.1 Cyclobacteriaceae bacterium | reverse complement strand
CATGACCATCTTTCACAACGGTTTCTTTAAAGTTTGATTTGTCAACAGCAATAGGTTCGAGAAGTACCGCTTCAACTTCTGTTTTACCATCTTTAAAACGACTGGTTCCCTTAACGGTCTCCCCCTTGGCAAGCTTTATAGACGCTTGAGCAGCCCATTGTGCTACAGGTTTTATGGGCTTGTAGATCGTCATGCTTTGCAAGCCACCAACAATATAACGCAATGCTGAAAGATCCGCATCCTGACCGGTGACATACGTTTTTCCTTTCATGTCTGCGGGCAAGGCTTGTATAGCACCACTGGCCAGCGCATCATTAGCGGCTATAATAACATCAGGCTTTTCTGCGTTTAACGAAACAAATTCATCAACCTTCATCAGTGCTCCAATTTCACCCCAGTCATCCTGAACAAGATCACCTATTATTTTTACCTTTCCTTCATCTACACTTTTCTTTAATACCTTAAGCTGTCCGGTACGATAGAGAATAGCATTGTTATCTATCACGGGACCATTCACTAAAAGATATTTTCCTTGTGGAAATTTGGCTAATGCTGCCTGTGCCTGCATTTCACCTACTCGCTCATTGTTATACGAGATGTAGATTGCTATTTTGTTATTATCAATTAATCTGTCATATGCAATGACAGGAATTTTAGCAGCAGCAGCGGCATCAACAATTTCAGATGCCTTGTGACCATCAACGGCTACTATTACTAATGTCTTAACGCCTTCGGCAATTAATTTTTTGCCAAGTCTTATTTGCTCTGCCGGGTCTCCATAAGCAACTTCAACTTTAACTTCGCCACCAAGTTCCTTTACTTTATCTGTAAAGAGTTTTTGATCTATGAACCAGCGATCTGTAACGTAACTGTCCAGCAACAAACCAATTTTTTGTGCTGACAATTGTAGTACACTAACCAGGAGCATAACTGGTATAAAAACAGGAATGAATAATTTCGGTCTCATAAAAAATATGTTAACAGTGAATCAGATGTGTCTTTTGAGGGTGTAATTAAATTTAATGAAATTATACGAATATGTATAAGCATTTTATATGTTATTATTCTTGTATTAAAAAGAATGGTTGGCTTGTAGCATTGTTTTTTTGCAGAACTGTTTACTCGTTGTAAAATGTTAACGCTATACCCAAGCCGTTGATCTGCTTGGAAATTTTTAACTTTCAGCGAATTCAGCTGATAGACCTATAAATAAGGAAACAATGATTATTGATAAGATAGAAAACCTTTGGTTGTATGAGAAATTAAATCCACGATTTGCAAAGGCATTCGCTTACCTGGAGGAAACAGATTTTAATCAACTTGATTCTGGCAAATATACAATTGAGGGCAACGATGTGTTTGCCTTGTTGCAGGAGTATGAAACCAAAAGCGCTGCTGACTGCATGTTGGAAGGTCATCAGAAATATATTGACATTCAGTATGTATTAAATGGTGAGGAAATTATGGGCATGACATCTTTCGCAAATCAGAAAGTGCTAAAACCTTATCATACCGATAATGATATTGCATTCTATGATGGAGAATACTCCACGGTTAAAGTAGCAAAAGGGAATTTCACCATTTTCTTTCCAGGCGATTTGCATATGCCTTGTTTGAAAGTTAATGCACCCGCCCGGGTGAAAAGGTTGTTGTTAAAATCAGAGCTTTGTGATTAGGCCCAACAATAACAATACTTCACATTATATCAATGCGTTAATGCAACACCAGTTATGAAGAGATAATCACCATTACTTTGACAAGAGCACTTGTCAAGAAAGGCAAATACAAATCTGAGTAATGTAAATTAATAAAATATTGATATCACCTGATCAATCAGATAAAACTAACTGATCAGGTGAATGAACAATAGGTTTGGTCTACACTATTCTTTTGATGTTAAGGAGAGTTTTTCGAAACTAAACTCTTCGCTGTCACTTTTGTAAATGTAACTGTTCTGCTTTTCAGAAAATTCAATAGAGAGACCCATGTTCTCTTTTAATATTCTCAGTAGACGATACACGGTACTCTCTGAAACCTGAAGCTTACTAGCTAATTCTTTTGGTTGACCAGTGGCTTTGCGTTTAATCAATTTGTCCACAGCCAACATTCTTGTGATGTACTTTTCCATGGGGGTCTGTTTTTAAATTTAACTTCTTTTTGAAATATGTTATTGAATTAAATTTACTTTGTTCATCTTAAAATGCAAGACGAATTCAAAAGGTATTTATCCGGTTTCAAACTAATTCATTCATTTTGAACATACTTGTTGCCGCCTGCAATGAAGTTAACCTTTGATTTTGCAGATTCATAATATGATCAAGAATATTTACGGAATATCCACCACTACCTTTTTTGCGATGATGATCTTCATCATGTTTATAAGCTTCTTCTGCAACTTTTTTGTGAGGCATTCTAAAACTCTTCAACACATTGCACAAATCAAGAATAGCTTTGGCAGCACGATAATCTCTAACGAATCCCTTTGTACTTAAGCCTGATTCAATTTTAGATATTAGTGATGGCCTACCTTTATACTTCTTATAGATATCTCTCACTAACGCAATGTTGTATGGAAGATACCCTTCCTTAAAAGTTGTATACATGGCATCGTCACAATCACTGCTCCAGAGAAGGTGATCAAAAACAAACATAGGCATCTCGACAGCGCCGGGACCAACATACTCCTTATTATAATCGACTTTTATGGGATCAAAGTAAAAACGTAGCTCATTGGCAAATACACCTGGAGAAACATTTCTCTTTGCATTTACTATACCGCGTACCATGCCTTCCATTTTACTTTTCAACAGGCGGCAGTTTTCTTCAAAGTCGTTTCCGTGTAGCTCGGCGTTGTGCATTAAATCTAATTGTACAATCGCTTCCATGAGCGATGGTAACGCCATCTTAACACTTTCGATAAGACTAATCTCATCAGGCAGGCCAGTATAACTTCTGGTGCGTGCTCCTGAAGGGTTCCATACAGTATAATGAAGAAGTGTATCACGCGGCGGCAAATCTGTTTTTACCATTAACACCAGCAGAACATATTCCAATTCAGGCATTACTTCAACAGGTTCAATGCCATGGCGTTTTAAACTACCAATGAAAATGCCAAGATCTCGCATGGCAGCAAGTGCTGTATCATAATTATAAGTATCTAATACATCGGGTCGTGGAAGATGTTGGTATAGAAAATTGATAAGGCTTCGTGAGTCTTTGTTCTGGTTCATAGCGTGAACCGTTTCGATGCTCTTATCAAAATTAAGTGGATCTAATAATGCAACATCACGATTGCTTATTGCCCACTGTTGCATGGCTATCAGATTTGCAAGATTCATATTATCTTAATTCAAAAGCCATTTGAAACACTCCGATTCAGAATTGAACATGTTAATGGCTAGCTTGCCAACTTGTCCCTCTTTATTCACCTTGCTAACGGTGGCTGCTGCAAAAACATCTTCTGCTACCACAGCTCCAACTTTTACCAATCCTATTCTTTCAACTTCGGGAAACCATTCGCGTGTCAGATAATCTTGTGCTTCTTTAGAAAGAACTTTTAAGTCG
>DATCRE010000503.1:0-8107 GCA_036569145.1 Cyclobacteriaceae bacterium | reverse complement strand
AAAATCAAGTCGTTTATACGTTAATGATGGTCCAATTCCATAGATGATCTCAGGTTGAGTAGGATAACCGATAGCAACCACGTCGTCAGCGTTTATTACACCATCGTGGTTAATATCCCTGTATTTAATATCACCACCTCTGACGGCACTTTTAAAATATGCTGATTGATCTGGAGAGTTTTTGACCTCCTCATCGTCAATAAACAAACGTTCAGCAATGAATCCCCAGGCTTGAGAGAAAGAGTATCCTCTCTTTGATAAATGAGAAAGTTCAGGACTGTACTTGATCTGATCATTCTTTCCAATCTTACTGGTTGAATATGTAAACGTACCTGAAAGTGTAAACGAGAAATCTGACGAAATTGCTTTTGTATAATTCATGGTAAGATCAACACCTTGTGTTTCACCTGTACCATAGTTGGCTGATGGTGATTGTGTAAGACCTTGCGCAGACTCTACGTTTGGATTTGAAAAGAAGATATTAGATCGATGCGTTTTGAATGCATTGGCAACCAATGTAAATGAATCGAAGAGCGTTATGTCAAGTCCTAAGTTTAATTGTCTTGAAATCTCCCATGTGATATTTGAATTGCCGTATCGGTTAATGCTGTAGCCATTTCTTGTGTATTGAGATGTTCCTATAGCTGTACCAAAGCTTGCACTATAATATGAGTCATTCGGATTTACATCAGACAGATACAAGAAGCGATCATTTGTATTACCGATCTGATCATTACCAACCAGACCATAAGTAGCACGTAATTTCAGATTGGTTACTGTTTTTGCTAAAGGACTGAAGAATGCTTCATTAGAAATATTATAGGCTAAACCCATAGAAGGGAAGAAACCAAAGCGATTGGTTTTATAAAAACGTTCAGAGCCGTTGTAACCAAAGTTAAATTCTGCCAGGTACTTCTTGTTATATCCGTATGTGAGTCGTCCGGCTACTACAGTGTTTCTCTGCGGCAGCGATGCTGTTACACTTCCTGCGTTACCTGATTCAAAACTTGAAATGAAGCTGGTAAGTAATCCACTCACTTCATGCTTTTCACCAAATAGTCTTGCATAGTTTAATGATCCTTGCAGATACATTTTAGAAGTTACCACCTTTGGATATTCGGCGTAACCAAGATATTCAGTACCTGTAACACCGTAGCTTGAGCCCTGTGCACCGTTGTTAAGAACAGATAGTGTGTATTCTTTTGGATTAACCGGGTCTATGTTAGCCTGGTAGTAAAACGGATTGTAAGCTCTTGCAACGGAGTAATAAGAATATCGCTGCAAATAAGTCATTGCAGTTGCACTAAGACCTTTTACAAGTCCACCGAGATCCTGGTTAATTTGAATTTGAGGTTCGATGTTAGATGTCTTATAGACCTGGTAACCTTTTACCATTTCAGCATACGGATTCACAAACAATCCTCCGGTTAACGAACCAAAACCTTGTGTAGGAACAGAACCGAAAAGCGGATGCTTTACATAAGGAAGTTTTGATTTATCATACACAGCAGGAAACATAACCGGGTTTGAAGAAAGTGCATTCTGAAATGCTATTGCTCCACCGCCTACTTTATCAGTTCCAACGGGACCTCTATAGTCATCAAACTGACCATATAATCTCAAAATAAATTCGGTGGTCTTGCTTAGGTTTACAGAAACGTTACTCCGTATAGAATAATTACGCAGCTTGATGTTGCTGTTAAAGTTGTTGATAGGATCAACCTTTAAAATACCGTTATCGACATTGTATGTTCCTGCTAAGTAATAACGGGCTCTTTCATCACCACCCGAAATATTAAGGTTATACCGTTGGTTTACGGTGTAGTTCTTAATCATTTTGTTAAGCCAGTTGTTGTTTGGGTAGAGCGCCGGATCATCACCAGCAAGTGTGTGATTGATCTTGTTCTCACTATAAGGAAGCGCTGTTGCCGCATCTCTCGTTAACGTTGCTTCGTTGGCATCTCTCATGTAAGAGATGTTATCCGTCATTTTATAATTTCTTGTATTAGAAGAAAAAGTATTTTCAACGCGCAGGCTGTATTTGGTTTGTCCGTGATCACCCTGCTTGGTAGTAACCAGTATAACACCGTTAGCACCTCGTGAACCGTAAACAGCAGCAGCGGAAGCATCTTTTAAAACAGAGAAGCTGGCAATGTCATCCGTTTGTAAGCGGGCAAGATCTGTTGCACTTGATTCCATGTTATCGATCAGGATCAACGGGTCTTTCTTTCCTGTACCAAAGCTTGAGAGACCGCGAATGTAGAATTGAGAGTTGTCAGTGCCGAGTCCGGGCTCACCACTATTTTGCCAGGCAATAATACCTGCTACTCTTCCTGCAAGAGCGTTGGTAAGGTTGCCTGTAGGTGATCTTAGTTTGCTTGGATTAATAGACTCAACTGCACTTACTACACTCTCTTTACGCTGCACCCCATAGCCAACAACGACTACTTCTTTTAGTGACTGTACATCGGGTAAGAGTGATACGTTTATGGCAGTTTGAGTACCTGCAAGAACTTCCTGTGTAATGAAACCTATAAAGGAAAAGCTTAGCACGGCTTTATCATCAGGTATGGTAAGCGAATATTTTCCGTCGCTGTCGGTTTGCGTACCTATTTGTGTTCCTTTGATGATAACGCTTACACCTGGGAGACCTTCGCCTTGTTCATCAACCACCCGGCCTGTAACCACCCGGTTATCTTGACTGTAGCTTAATGTGCTGAATCCCAAAAATAGTAAGGCAAGTATGATCCGTTTTGCCCAGGGAATTTTGTAAAACTTAAAATTAGCGTGTAGAATAATGTGCATAGGATTTAGTTGTTAGTGTTAGTTTTTAAATCACAAAATGTAATGTGTGCTTGGAATAGCAAAAGCATCAATCTTATCTATGGCGTATATTCCTTACGTTGGCCATCATTGAGTATTCCTGATTTTCTCCAGAATGATTAAACCAAATCAGACATACCTTTAGCGTTCACCTCTTTTTGAGGTTAGCTTGTTAGTAAATATTGAATTGCTTTAGTGCTTAATTAGCACACATATTGAAGCCAGACTGTTTATGCTGGCGAACGCGATGCTACACACCAAATCGTTTTGATTATGTGCTGAGTGGAGCACTTGATGTGTCTGGTGATTTTTTGGTTCGTAAAGATTCCGGTCATAGGCTATAGATTTAGGTTGAAATATTGGGTTAAAAACTTGCTTTGCTTTCTTTTAATGTACAATATACACTTATATTTTCGAAATCGTTTGCGTAATGTATTACAAACATAGGGGCGGGGCAAGCTCAAAACGGGGGGTATATTGTTATTCCGTAGGGGGTAAATCAGTATTTAAAACGTTTGTTTGACTCATTTCAAACGATTTAGGTATAAAAACGCGCTTTTTTGTGAAAATGGAAAAACTTAAAAAATTTTTTGAAAACCTCTTTATTGACCGCTTACAGGTTTCATATAACCGATTGAAGAATTGGAATTATCTGTGGCACTTCGATCATTATCAGGATATCTTCGGGTGTCAGCCGATGTTGGTACGACAACAAGCATGGCGGGGTGAGTTACAGATTCTCCCCCTTTACAGATCAAAATGCCCCCTGCTTAAAGAGTATTCTCAGTCTAATCTTGTGCGTAAACCAAAACAATGACTTAACTAAAACCAAATACATACAATTAAACCTTTCAAAATGATTAAACGAATTTTAACACTGTTGTTTGTTGTGCTGCTCGCGCAAGGCATGAGAGCTCAAACAAATCAAATCACCATTGATGCCCAGGCATCATCTAACGTCAAAATCAGTAAACATATCTATGGACACTTTGCTGAACATTTAGGAAAATGTATTTATGGTGGATATTATGTTGGTGAAGGCAACACGAAAATCGCAAACACAAAAGGAGTGCGTAATGATGTTATTGACGCATTGAAAAAACTAAAGGTGCCGAATTTACGCTGGCCAGGTGGTTGTTTTGCCGATACGTATCAGTGGAAAGACGGCATTGGTGATAAATCTAAACGACCTAAAATGGTAAACGTATGGTGGGGTGGTGTTACTGAAGACAACAGCTTTGGTACGCATGACTTCCTTGATATGTGTGAACGTATTGGTGCGGAACCCTACCTGGCGGGCAACGTTGGAAGTGGCACGGTAAAAGACCTGTCAGATTGGGTTCAGTATGTGAACTTCAACGGCGTAAGCCCGATGTCTAAGTTGCGTATTGAAAACGGAAGAGAGAAACCGTGGAATGTAAAATTCTGGGGTGTAGGAAATGAGGCATGGGGATGCGGCGGCAATATGAAGCCTGAGTACTATGCTAATATCTACAGACAGTATGCAACGTTCATGGCTGACTGGGGCAACACAGGAAAACTTTTCAGAATAGCATCAGGTGCTAACTCTGTTGATTATAACTGGACAGAAGTATTGATGAGAGATATTCCACATCACATGCTTGAAGGTATAGCGCTTCATCATTACTCTGTTATTGATTGGGGTAAGAAAGGTCCGGCAACTGGTTTTTCAGAGTCACAATATTTTACTACGATGCAACGGGCATGGCAGATGGAAGAGCTGGTAACAAAGCATTCTGCTATCATGGATAAATATGATCCAGAGAAAAAAATAGCACTTGTTGTAGACGAGTGGGGTGGATGGTATGACGTTGAGCCAGGCACTAATCCCGGATTTCTTTATCAGCAGAATACCATGAGAGATGCGATGATCGCCGGGATGACATTGAATATTTTTAACAATCACGCCGATCGTGTACGCATGGCTAACCTGGCGCAATCCATTAACGTGCTTCAATCCGTAATTCTTACAAACGATGAAAAAATGATTCTCACGCCAACATATCATGTGTTGGAAATGTACAATATTCACCAGGATGCAAAACTTCTTCCGGTAAGTATAGCTTCTACTGAAACGTACACCTTTAACAATGAAAAGTTACCGGCCGTATCGGCATCAGCTTCTGTTGATGATAAAGGCGTTGGGCATGTTTCACTTGTGAATATTGATGCGCACAAATCGCAGGAGATTGTGATTACGCTGAAGACATCAGCATACAAAACTGTTTCTGGCCGTATTTTAAAATCGAAAGAACTGTCAGATCATAATACATTTGAATCGCCTGAGAAAATTAAGCCAGAGGTTTTCAGTGCAGCAAAATTTGATAAAGGTGTCTTGAAGGTAAATCTTCCACCGTTCTCAGTTGTAGTACTTGAACTCAAATAGAAAGCTTTTTGAAGTAACAATAATAAAAAAGCGGAGGAGACTCCGCTTTTTTATTTATCTATTTTTAATCTAATAAACTTGTTCGCTTCTTCTTGAAACCATACGGACAATGTCGGCAACCTGATCCGCAGCAAGTACCTCGCTTTAGATGATATGCTTCTGTAAAAACGATCAAACCATTTTCATAATAGAACATAGCAGGCTCGTCTTTAGAGTCATCAGGCTTGGATTTATCCTTATCAGTTTTCATTTAGTATGTTAACGGAAAATAAAACCATTTGGTCCTATACCATCCGATGAAAAGTTATCAATGGTAGTGCCATCACTTTTATACCTGAAGATAACACCATTGCCAGAAAAACTATTATCATCAGCAACATAAAGGATGTCGTTTGTTGTATCAAAGCCAATACCGTAAAAATCTGCAGCTTTTGTTTCAGCAATCATTGGGTTAGCAGGTGCTTCGGTGGCCGAAGTGCTTACACTATAAACAGATGTTCCGGTAAAATAATATAATGTAGTCTTTGCTTTGTTAGTAACCATTTTAGCCGTCACGTTCATTGATAAATCAATATGTTTATCAGTTGTATTTGTTGAAGGGTCTATGTGATACAATGCACCGTTGTTTCCTTTGTACGATCCACCGCAAATTACCCATAGCTTATTATCACTATCGAGAACAAAAGCTCCGGGAGAACTTGCAACTTCAATTGTTTTAACAAGCTTGTTTGATGAAGGATCAATAACGGCTACTGTATTAGAGAAACTATTCGATACATATAACTTTCCATTGACTTCTATGATGTTCTCAGCACCGAAACCTGTTTTTACAGAAGTTGTAACAGTGTGTTTGGAAAGATCTATAACGGAGACACGTGATGAGTCAGAGAAGTTTACCCATTCTGTTAGATAACCTTTGCCATTGTATACAGTAAGATAGCGGGGCAATGCCAAACCATCTAATGTATACGACGATACAAAGGTGTTGGCATTAACAACTTCAATTTTATTATCATTATCAATCAGGATGTAAGCAAGGTTGCCATTAATAGTAATAGATTGAGCAACATCACCTAATGCTTTACCATTATTCTTCAAGCCAAACAGATCCTGTTGAACAACACCTGTTGAAGGATTATAAAAGGAAACACTGCTATTACTATGACTAAATGCACCTTCGTTGATAATCCAGATACCAGAAGAGAATTCACCTTTTGGATTTTCATCGTCCTTACAGGCTACTGCCAGGGCCAGAATAGATATAAGAGTTAAGAAATTGTGTAACTTTTTCATTCGCTTGTTTTGTTTTTAAATTGGATTGTAAGATTTAGATTATAATTTCTTCCGGGCATGGCCAGTTTTTGCATGTTTTCATAATACGAGTTTAGTATGTTATTAACTTCACCTCGTGTAGTGATCACTGCTTTTGAAAAGTTTATAGAATATGTCAGGTAAGCATTAGCAATAGCATAAGCTTCAAGTCCCTGGTAAGAATCATTATCAAGTGAGGTATAACGCATGCTTGTATAATTCGAATTGATTTCGCCAACCCAACGTGTATGACTAACTCTGATGTAAGCATTGACGAGGTGATACGGAACGTACGGAAGTTGTTTACCAATTGTATTCTGAGCTGTTGCTGATGTAGCTTTCAAATTTTTTGAACGATTGTAACTGTAGTTCACGCCGCCTGTCAACATAAATTTTCCAGTGATCTGAAACTCATCACGAACAGAAACTTCAGTTCCATAAGCATTTACTTTTTGCAGATTTATGGGCGACCATACACCTTGTATTGGCTTCCACATAATCCAATTGTCAACAAGTGTTTTGTAACCCGTTAATTCTGTTTTAATATGATGTTTAGATTTTGTTACAGTCCATGTTGCACCACCTTCTATATGATGAGCATCTTCTGATTTTAAATTGGGATTTCCTCCGGGATTCCAATAACGATCATTAAGCGTTGGTACACGGTAACCTCTGGAAGCCTGTGCCCGCAGGATGAGTCGTTGTTTTGATGTTGCTATCATTTGATATTGTGTGCCGAGTGATGGTGAGAATGGTGCATGGTGCCCTGCGTAAAATGCCTGCCTCAGATTAAGCGTAATGCTCCAGTCACGTAAGATGTATTGATTTACAGAAGCAAATAAATCATAACGACTTTCATTTTTTTTCTGCTCGATGCCATCGGAATGCACTTTGTAGAACGAAGCATTTGCTCCATAGCGAATGGAAGTTGTTTCTCCGATGGGCTTATCAATATTAATGATAGCCGTTCGTTGTTCAGTGTGTGTCAGGCTGGTAACATTGTATACCTGATCATTGTATAAATATCCAATCGAAGTGTAAACATGGCCGACTGCATGTTCACCATCATAGCTAAGACTGAATCGTGCATTCTTATCTTCAAGCGTGGTGGTATCAGTATTATTAGTAACGGTTGGTTGTATCTGGCGGTGGTTGTAGGTGTACAACGTTTCGAATGATAATTTTTTATTATCTGAAATCTTATAATGAAGTTGCTGATCAAAACCATACGTGTGAACTGCTGCGTTGTTTTGTTTCTTAGAATGACCAACAGCAGGTGAGTTATAGCTGAAATTATTTTGAAGCCAGCGATCCATCAGTTTCGTGCGTACATCCCAGCGGGCATTGCTGAATTGAAATTTTATTCCGCTGAAGTAACGACCAAAGCTTCCGGCCTGTTGATGCAAAAGTAGACTCATACCGGGCTTAAATTCAGGTTTACGTTGATTGATGAGTACACTTCCACCTAATGCATCACTACCATACAAGGAGCTCGCTGTGCCAAGTTGAAGATTCACATCTTCGAGAAGGAAGCCGGGGAATAAAGAAAAATCAGTTTGACCAAGT
>DATCRE010000502.1:0-3653 GCA_036569145.1 Cyclobacteriaceae bacterium | reverse complement strand
CTCCATTGCTCCACAGCTTGAACATCAGACAATAGATTTCTTTAAGCAGCTATTTCAGTTAGATGATTCATACTTCGGTACGTTTGTAACTGGCGCAACAATATCAAACTTTGTAAGTCTTGCGCTGGGCAGACAATGGATTGGTAAACAACGCGGTATTGATTTCAGCCAGGATGGATTATCAAACTCCCAACCTCTCAAAATCATTAGTGCCACACCTCACTCAAGTATAATCAAATCGCTTGCAATGTCAGGCATCGGGCGAAAGGCATTAATCAAAATACCAACGCTTCCTGATCGTGAAGCCATCGATGTTAAAGAATTAGAAAAGTATTTAATCGAAAATAAAGAACCTCTTATTGTAATAGCCAATGCTGGCACCGTTAACACAGTAGACTTTGATGATCTTGAAGCCATCGGGAAATTAAAATCAAAATATAACTTCTGGCTTCATGTTGATGCTGCCTTTGGTGGATTTGCCGCCTGCTCAGAAAAGTATGCACATTACATGCAAGGCATCAACCATGCTGATAGCATTACCATCGATGCTCACAAATGGTTGAATGTTCCGTACGATGCTGCTATGCAATTCACAAAACATAAAGATCTTCAGTTAAGCGTTTTTCAAAACAGTGCAGCCTATTTAGGTGATCCTTCGCAAAGCCCTGATTTCTTCCATTATACTCCTGAAAATTCAAGACGATTTCGTGCATTGCCCTCGTGGTTTTCGTTGATGGCGTATGGAAAAGAAGGACATCGCGAAATTGTTGAACGCAACTGTGAGGCAGCGCATCAGTTTGGTGAAAAGATAAAACAGTCAGCAACGTTTAAGCTACTTGCGCCCGTGCGCATGAATGTTGTGTGCTTCACGTTCAACCAGGATGATGTGACATTCGATACTATTCGTGAGTTTCTTGCAGCCGTACGCGATGATGGTCAGGTGTTTTTTACCCCAACCTTGTACAAAAATATCCCGGCTATTCGTGCTGCCTTTTCAAATTGGCAAACGGAGCTAAGCGATGTTAATTTGGCGTTTGAGGTCATAATGGACATAGCGACAGAAGTAAATAATAGCAATCGTGTTTAAAGAAAATATGATTCTGTGTCAGCACATCTTTGACAGTAAAACAGAGGTTGATGGTTTCCCTAATGTGTTATTTTCTCAAGGAGAAATACATCAATTAAGCAGGATTATTCACAGATAATTAAGAAATTTCGGCTGATAAAGAGATAAAGAAGATCTATATGACCACGTTAACAACTTCCATCGCTGTTGAGCGAACCACAAAATCGAAACTCAAAGAAACTGATTTCAACAATCTTGAATTCGGAAAATACATTTCAGACCACATGCTGGTCGCAGATTATCTCAACAACAAATGGCAAGAGCCTAAAATTGTACCGTTTGGTGAAATACTTATGTCACCTGCGATGCTTTCTCTTCACTACGGTCAATCTGTATTTGAAGGCATGAAAGCTTTTAAAAACAGCAAAGGAGATATTTGCATCTTCAGACCACAAAAACATAGCGCGCGTTTAAACAAATCACTCGCCCGCATGTGCATGCCACAGATCAGCGAAGAAATGTTTATTCAAACTCTGCATGCCATTGTAGAAGCTGACCAGGACTGGATTCCTACCAGCGAAGGATCATCACTTTACTTGCGTCCTTTTGTGTTTGCCTTTGAACCAAGAATAGGTGTAAAAGTTGCCGATCATTTTAAATACATCATCATCACCAGTCCATGTGCTGCTTACTTCAGCAAGCCAGTACGCTTGAAAGTAGAAGTAGATTACGTGCGCGCTGCTGAAGGAGGAACCGGTTTTGCAAAATGTGCTGGTAATTATGGTGGTGCTTTCTACCCTACACAAATGGCACGCGAGCAAGGCTTTGATTCAGTATTGTGGACAGATGCAAAAGAGCATAAATATATTGATGAAGCGGGTGTAATGAATGTTATGTTCGTTATTAACGGAAAGCTTATCACACCCAAACTTACAACAGCATTGCTGGATGGCGTTACAAGAGATTCTATCCTTACACTTGCTCCTGAATTAGGAATGGAAGTTGAAGAGAGACGTGTGAGCGTTCAGGAGATCAAAGAAGCTTTTGAAAAAGGAACAATATCAGAAGCGTTTGGTGCCGGTACTGCTGCCGTGGTTTCTCCTATTGCAACAATCAACATTCATGGCACTGATTACAACTTGCCTGCTGCAAGTGCTGACAGCTTCCAGCAACGTGTTAAAACTAAGCTTAACAACATACGCTTAGGTATTGAGCCTGATGTTCATGGTTGGAATTATATCATTCCAGCTTAACAACATATTACATCGACGAGCAATCGTCAACCGTGTCCTTCCTAATCCTAAAATTCATTTTAGAATATATGCTACTATCTCTGGCTGGACTCTTCAGCCAGAGATTTGTAACTGGTAACTATTAACCGATAACTGAATAATGAGAGCCGTTTTCTTTCAGGGCAAGGATCATCCCTTAGTCGTTCGTGATGTTAAAAAATTCAAGCCTGTAAAAGATCAGGTTTTGGTTCGTCTGCATAACGCAGCTTTAAATCATCGTGATCTATGGACATGGCGCGAGCAATCACTCACAACTGCTGATGGTATTATACTTGGCTCCGATGGCAGTGGCATCATTGAAGATGTTGGTGAAGATGCAGACACTCTGTTGATCGGTATGGAAGTAGTGATCAACCCAAGCCTGGATTGGGGAAATAATCCTGTCGTACAAGGTAACACATTTCGCATTCTTGGATTTCCTGATAACGGAACGTTCAGCGACTACATCGTGATCTCTAAAAAATATATATTTGAAAAGCCCGAGCATTTATCATTTGCTGAAGCGGCGGCAATTCCATTATCTGGATTAACAGCCTATCGTGCATTGTTTACAAAAGCAAGATTACGCGGTGGTGAGAAAGTATTAATCAGTGGTATTGGTGGTGGCGCAGCATTATGGCTTTTACAGTTTGCTGTTTCATATCAGGCTCGTGTGTATGTAACCTCTGGTTCGGATGAGAAGCTTAATAGAGCCAAAGAATTTGGTGCTGTTGGTGGTTTCAATTATAAAGATGCTGAGTGGTCACAGAAAGCATTAAAAGAAACTGGTGGCTTTGATATTATTATCGACAGTGCAGGCGGAGATCAGTTTTCCAAATTCATTGAGCTTGCTGTGCCCGGTGGACGCATTGTAAACTTTGGACGAACAGCCGGTAACATCACGGATATTGCAACCAGACTTTTGTATTGGAAACAAATATCAATCTTCGGAACAACGATGGGCACTCGTGATGAATTCTTATCCATGCTTGATTTTGTTGAGGGAAGAAAGATCAAACCTGTTATTGACAACGTATTTCCATTGGAAAAAATTGACGAGGCTTTCGAACGAATGGAAAGCAGCAACCAGTTTGGAAAAATTGTTTTAGAGATTAAAAAGTAAAGCCATGCTAATTCAGTCATTAAAAAAAATCTTTCGAAGAGATCTTGAGCTACTCAGATCAGAAATAGAACAATACAAAACAGAATCACAGATCTGGGTTATCGATAAACAGATTGCCAACACGGCTGGTAATCTATGCCTTCATCTTGTTGGAAATCTCAACACATTTATCGGTACTGAGTTTGGAAAAACA
>DATCRE010000501.1:0-2613 GCA_036569145.1 Cyclobacteriaceae bacterium | reverse complement strand
TCAATCAGGTCATCTTCATTAGCAGCAGTGTCCGTGTTTCCCTCGTTCGTTGTAGTAGAAGTAGTGGTATCCGTGATCGTTGTAACTGTGCCACCCGATGATGTCGAGTTCGTTGGATCTGAATCTTTAGAACAGGAAAGCCCGCCAAACATCAAGAGCATAGCAACAATACAAATTGAAAATCTCTTCTGGATTTCTGTAAGCAACGGTTGTCGTGCATTTACTTTCAAACGATACACCATACTCATTATTTTTCAATTTAGACTTTAAGATGATGATGCCATCACATCGCCACTGTGATTAACAAAGTCTAAATGAAATAAAATAAATGCAGACTGATTTGGATTATGAGGTGAACAAGTAAAGTTCTGAGAGATATATCCCGCATCACAAGTGCACTATTACACCTGGTCAGACATTCCTAATATCAATCACACGAATTCTTTGAGCTGCTTATGTATTGATAGAATAATACATCGCATAAAGTTCAGAGCAGTCAGCCCTTAGCCCAAGTGATAGGCAACATAATCCTTCTTAAGCTCCTAATGACCAAATGTAACAGGGGGTTATGTGTGGCAGTGTGTTAATACCAGGTTCAGCACAGCAGCATGAATCAGTCTAATTCAGGAAGTCAATTCCTCCTAACAACTATTAGTTTATTGAAAATTTATTTAGAAAAAAACAAATCAATTTGCATCTGAAAATAAAATCGTCTTATCTTTATCCCGTTCAAAAAATGAACACCTAAAAGAGCAATGAAAATCAATAACACATTTTTTTACTTTTATTATTTCTTTAGAACCCAGGTGGGACTTCTAAGAGTGTGTTGTTAATAAAAGATAACAGAGAAACTCAGAAAAGTCCCCCGACAACCGGGGGACTTTTTTTTTAAGCATAATTTGAAATGGCAAAGAAAAAAAAGTTAAGTGTAGCAATTCAGGGCATCGCCGCCAGCTTCCATGAAGTAGCGGCACTCACCTACTTTGAAGAACCGATCGATACCATCGAGTGTCTTTCATTCCATTTGCTATGTGAAAGCCTGAAAAGCGGTAAAGCCGACTATGCCGTAATGGCCATTGAAAACTCCATTGCCGGCAGCATTCTTCCAAACTACTTTTTATTGCAGGAGTATCACTTCAGTATCGTGGGTGAGTTATACCTGCCTATCCACATGAATCTGCTCGCATTGCCCGGTGTTAAGCTTGAAGACATTAAATCTATTGAGTCTCATCCTATGGCTATACGTCAGTGTACGGAGTTTCTTCATACGCTTAATGGTGTTGAGATCCGCGAAAGCGATGACACAGCTTTCTCAGCTAAACGCGTGGCCGAACTGAAATTGAAAGACACGGCTGCTATTGCCAATGAACATGCCGCGAAGAGATTCGGGCTACAGATCTTAGAGAAGAGAATTGAAACGCATAAAAAGAATTTTACACGCTTCCTGGTTTTGACCAGGCGCAGCAACGCCAAAATTGAAAGCAACAAAGCGAGTATCTATTTTGAAGTTGCCAATGAAGTAGGCAGCCTGGCTGATGCGCTGATGATTTTCAAAACAAACACCATCAACCTGAGCAAGATCCAGTCTATACCCATCATTGGCAGACCGAGCGAATACTCTATTCACATTGATGTTGAATGGAAAAAACGTAAGAATTATGATGATGCCATGCGCGATATGCTGAGACAGGTAAAGAACCTGAACATCCTCGGCGAATACAAAAAAGCAAAGATGAAATTCTAATCACGATTAACCATTAACTATTAACTGATAACGAATAACATGATACAGTCAGCCAAACGAATTGCCAACGTAGAGGAATATTACTTCAGCCGCAAACTTGCTGAAGTGCGAAGCCTTGACACACCTGAGCTGCGTGTTATTAACCTGGGCATTGGCAGCCCCGATCAGGCACCATCAGCCAGCGCTATTGAAGCGCTTACAGCCTCTGCTAAACTGGCAACAAGCCACGGCTACCAGAACTACAAAGGTATTCCGGCATTTCGCAAAGCTATTGCTGACTTCAACAAGACTATATACAACACAAATCTTGATCCTGAAACGATGATCCTTCCCCTGATGGGTTCGAAAGAAGGGATCATGCACATCTCCATGGCCTTTGTAAATGAAGGCGATGAAGTATTAATTCCAGATCCGGGTTATCCTACGTACTCTTCCGTTGCAAACCTGGTAGGTGCTAAACTCAGGCCTTACGCATTGCGCGAAGATCTGAACTGGGGCATTGACATAGAGGATCTGAAGAAAAGCGATCTTTCAAAAGTAAAACTCATGTGGGTTAATTTCCCTCACATGCCTACAGGGCGCACAGCCTCGCGTGAAGAGCTGAAAGAACTGGTTGACCCGGCGCGTAAACACCAGTTTCTCATTGTGAATGATAACCCTTACAGTCTCATCCTGAATGATAAACCCATGAGTCTGCTCTCCATTGAAGGTGCCGATGAAGTAGCACTGGAATTAAACTCACTAAGCAAGTCGCACAACATGGCGGGCTGGCGTTTAGGCTGGGTAGCTGGTAATAAAAATTATATCGATGCCGTGTTACGTGTAAAAAGCAACATGGACTCAGGCATGTTTCTACCCATGCAACAAGC
>DATCRE010000500.1:0-2813 GCA_036569145.1 Cyclobacteriaceae bacterium | reverse complement strand
GAAAATATCCTGATGGTGCATGCATCGAAAGTACAGGAGATAGAATTTCTTACGCAACAACTTCACATTATCACTGCAGGTACAACAGTGGCTGAAGTAAAACATGAGAAGCTGATACCCGATCAGGCTTTTGCTTTAAGCCTGGAAATTCAAAATGATTTCTTCAATGAAATTGAACTAACGCGAGAGCAGGCATTGCAATATCTTCGAAAAGAAACAATACAGTCTATTGAAAGTAAGAAAGGATTTGCACTTTTTAAATTTGAAAATCTTGCACTCGGCTGGGCTAATATTCTTGACAACAGAATCAACAACATGTATCCGGCTAACTGGAGAATACGAATGACTGGATGATTACTCAACCAGTCATTCAAAACCAACCTGTAAAAATAAATTTAGTGAGAAGCCATGATGACATCCATTATACCATCTGGTAAGGCTGAGCCACTAAAAAAGATACCCACGCATAACACTTTTTCAAAATAGTTTGATCGCTCCATGGCTAGCGGCAGCGTGCTAACGGATAACGCTGTAAATGTCACAGCAAATACAAGCGTCATCACAATAACCACAGCTATTGAATTAGAAAAGATAATTGAAACAATGCTGAATAAAATCAATCCGAAGCTCACCCAGAATGAACGCATCAAACCATATTTGTTAACGATGTTACTCAGTGGCAGCGATAAAAATGCAGACAGTACCAAAATAGACACCAGCACAATCTTGCCACTTACACCATGTAAAATATTAACCAGTTGTCTTTCATAAACATCAGGAAAAATATTGAACAGTATTGTCGTAGCAAAACCTAGTGTTGCTCCAAGGAAAAAAATGAGTTTATAATCTGAACGTTGCGTATCAAATTTAAAAGAAACATTAGGTCTCGCTTCTTTGCCATCGCTCATTTTAAAAAGATCGGTAGAAGATTTCTTCAATGCCAAACCTGATACAGCAACAACAGCACCACCAGCCATGAAAGTAAGTGGCGCACCGATGTAATCAATAATATCAACGATGACAGGTTCTATCGAGTAGATAAGATTTGCCACAATAGTAAGAATGGCCATCGCGCGTGGCAATTTGTTTACAGGCATAAATAGCTCCATGGTGGAAAGAGCAGGGCTTGTAAAAATGCTCATTGCGATAAGCCAGAAGATAATGAGAACAGGTAAGATCCATTTAAAATATTCGCCGGGATTACTGAACAACGTAAACGATACAGCCATAAAAATCATGGATGCAAAACTTATCCCTGCAGTAATAACCGGAATGCGGTGACCCATCTTCAGTCTGAAACGATCTCCCAAGCGCCCCGCTATAGGAGGCGTAATGACCAGGATAATACCCTGAGCTATGAGCAGCAGTAATGTAAAATCTGTAAAGTGAAATTGAGTGAGCAGTTTGGGCTGGTAATTTTTATAGGCAATCCAGCCGATAATGATAGAGCCATATAAAGCAGCCAACGCCCCGAGCTGCTTCCAATGGATTGAAGTTGAGTCATTCTTTGAGTACGCAAAAGCTTCCATAAATCGGTTTAATTTCAATCAATTTACGAAGCTAACGCAACATCTGGATTTTACCCGTCAGAGTATTTTTTAAACTGGCTATTAAGCTCATTTTCCTTATTTTTGCGGTCCGTTGTTGGTTAAAAGTTAATCGTTAATGGTTAATCGTCAGTACATATTCAGTAATTGACAAACCATCCTATTACACTATTAACAATTAACGGATAACGATTAACGATATAACAAAAAAGGAATGCTGTCAACGAAGTACAATCCTGCCGAAGTAGAAGATAAGTGGTACCAATACTGGATGGAAAAAGGATTTTTTCATTCTGAACCTTCCGATAAGGAACCATACTCTATTGTTATCCCTCCGCCAAACGTAACCGGTGTGCTTCACATGGGGCACATGCTTAACAATACCATTCAGGATGTTCTTATTCGCAAGGCCCGTATGGAAGGCAAGGAGGCTTGCTGGGTTCCCGGCACTGACCATGCATCTATTGCTACCGAGGCCAAGGTTGTGGCTATGCTTCGTGAAAGAGGAATTAAAAAATCTGATCTGAGTCGCGAGGAGTTTCTGAAATACGCGTGGGAGTGGAAAGAAAAGTACGGCGGCATTATACTGGAGCAATTAAAGAAACTCGGCGCTTCATGCGATTGGGACCGTACTCGTTTTACGATGGAACCTCCAATGTCAGAGGCAGTAATCGATGTGTTCATTGATCTTTACAACAAAGGAAATATTTATCGCGGACTTCGCATGGTAAACTGGGACCCGGCAGGGAAGACAGCTTTATCTGATGACGAGGTAGTTCACAAAGAAGTTCAAAGTAAGTTTTATCATATCCGTTACCAGATTGAAGGCACTAATGATTTTCTGACCATCGCCACGGTGCGACCAGAAACCATCATGGCTGATAGTGCCATTTGTGTTAACCCTGCTGATGAACGTTATAAGCATCTCAAAGGAAAACGTGCTGTCATTCCATTAATCAATCGTGCTATTCCTATCATTGAAGATGATTATGTAGCGATAGATTTCGGTACTGGCTGTTTGAAAGTTACTCCTGCTCACGACATGAATGACCATGAGTTGGGCAAGAAACATAACCTTGAAGTAATCGATATTCTGAATGAAGACGGAACGCTGAATGCGTTAGCTCAACTCTACGTTGGCGAAGATCGTTTCATTGCGCGTAAGAAAATTGCTAAAGCCTTAGAAGAAAAAGGACATCTTGTAAAAGTTGAAGACTATACCAGCAGCGTTGGATTTTCTGAACGCACTGATGCTGTTATTGAACC
>DATCRE010000499.1:0-4118 GCA_036569145.1 Cyclobacteriaceae bacterium | reverse complement strand
CTGCGTATCTCCGTGAATTTACTGGATATAAAGGTGGCGAATACACGTATCATGACAATACGGACGTACATTTTGAAGAAGACGTGAGTAGTTATTCTGATGGGAGATATGCAGAGAGATGGATTGCTAAAATCCAATGTCTGGAAACAGCCGATTCATCAGAGGAAAGATTGGTTAATCTATTATTTAAGTAACTTTTTAAAATAAAATAGCATGTCAAAATTTCAGATTGCCACATTTACAGGTAAAACAAACGGGATCACTACTAATGGTAAAAAATACATTTGTCTCCCGTATTTCTTAGACCCCATCAAAAGCACAATTTTTGCTGAATACGATGCAAATAAAGCCATCGAACTTCCGGAATATGGCTTGTGTAATGAATATAACCTAGATCTGGATTTTTGTGATGAGGTCGATATACCACAGTACAAAGTGACAAGTCGAAATAGGATCACAAAACAAATCGCATAAAAAACAAAACCCCGGTAACCAATCCGGGAATCCCAATAGACAGGTGTCAAACCGAAATAATAGGGGACAATGTTCGATTCATTGTATTGGGACGATTAAATCAACGGAAATGACAAAACGCCGTTGCTCTTTATCTATCAAATCAAAAATAAACTCATTTCTAGCTGTTTTGAGACACTATTATCTAATAAGTGGTATCAAAGTATAACTAATGCGATTTAACACATTTAAACCTCACTAAAATGAAAGAACTTATTCCTGTTTACTTCCCAACAGTAAACGAAACTATCCCGATCTCAATGAGATTCTTTGATAGACTATTACACGCTGGTATGCTGGTGTGTATCAATAAGCGTTGGATTGAATTACATTAATTCACTATCAATCGCTCCCCGGCGCAGAAAATCATTTAAACACATTCAATAACACTAAACCTTAGAAATCATGATAACTCCAAACGACTTCACACGAATCAACAACGACGTAAATAGCAACCCGCGTTACGTTTGTCATTACTCTGATATAATCACTGACAATGAGCGAGAAATAAGCTACAAAAAATCTGACCTTTTGAAAGGCATCAGTGTTGTCGATATTCAATATGATTTTGCTCTTTCCCGCGCGAAGAAAATCGGCGGACGCAAATTTCATAACAAGCAATACGGAGGCGGTATCGTATTCCAGTCTTATAACCTGCAAGACACTTGCAATGACATTAACGAATTGATTGAACAATCTAAATAAAACGAACCATGACCAAAGCAGAAGCACAAGTGGCCATCGAAAAAGGCCGTAAGGTAACTCATGAATACTTCAGTAATAATGAGTGGGTTACAGTTGATAAAACCAATCCATCATTCTATCTTTTTGAAGATGACGTTCGACAACGGGCCAAATCATTCTGGGAAATGAGAATTGATGATGCTTGGAACGAAGGCTGGTCTATTTACAACGAAAATGAATAGCTATGAACAAACAACTCGAAAGAACTGTAAAGGCACTCACATACTTTAATGTACCACTAAAATAAAGACTCATTCAGGCGAAACCCCAGTACTAGATATACTGGGGTTTCTAGTCACATGACTATGGAATGTAGATTTCATTTTATTTTCATTTGATTCATGCCATAAATGGCTAGCCCAAAATCGATATGACCAAATCAATTAGTCGGATTGTCCACACTGCTATTTTAAGCAGTGCTTTAATCCGCTTCTTCTTTTTGGACATGGTAATATAAATTTAGATCCACAGTCTGCGACTGGCTGCTCCAAGTGGAGTAGCGCCTTGAATGAGTTTCTAAGCAATAACCGATACGTACTACTCGCACAAAGGTTTCATTATCTTATCTTTACGTATCATGACAAAACCTATTACCGGGGAGTTTAAGTCATTCGCTCAAATGATAATGGCGCTCCCAGATGATCAAGCGTGCCGACTCCATTTAGAGAAGATCAGATGGAACGAAACGCCTACCTGCCCACATTGTGCAAGCACCAAACATTACAAGCTTAAAACCAAAGGCGAATTCAAAGGATTGTATAAGTGCGGCGAATGCAAGCAGCGATATACTGTAACAGTCGGAACCATATTCGAAGGAACTCACATCAGTTTGCGATCTTGGTTTATAGCAATCTATCTGTTCGGGACACACAAAAAGGGGATCAGCTCCTACCAGATAGCAGATGACCTAGGTATCACTCAAAAATCAGCATGGTATATGCTTTCACGAATCAGATACATGTATGAACTTGAGCCAGAGCAAACTGAAGGCATTGCATACTGCGATGAAACATTTGTTGGAGGTAAAAACAAGAACAGACACAAGGATAAGAAAGTAGAACGCGCACATGGTAGATCATTCAAAGACAAGACACCAGTGTTCGGAATGATGCAGAACGGCAAGATGTACACGAAAGTGGTCGTAGACACAAAGAAGGCAACGATAGCGCCTATCGTAAAATCATTGTTGAAAGAAGGCTCAACCCTTGTGACAGATGAATGGAAGGCTTATCGAGGCATGCATATGTCTTACGATCACCGAATGGTTAATCATGCTGGGAAACAATATGTGTCCGAAGAAGGCTACTCAACCAATAACGTAGAAAATTTCTGGTCACACCTCAAACGCGGTTTGATTGGCGTGTACCATCAGGTGTCATCAAAACACCTGCAAAAATACTGTGACGAATTCACGTTTAGATTCAATAATCGTGATTGTGATCCTTCTCAGAAGTTCAATTTATCGCTTGTACTTTCAAGCAGAGGACGACTCAGGTATAAACATTTAACAAACAAAGCAGCATAGGTAATTCAAAACAAAAAGACCATGTAGTGATGTTGATCTTCAGCTTTGGTCAGCTGTATATAGTCACCGAAATAAGTCGTGCCGTCTTCAGGGGTGAATTTTATGATCATAAACATTGAGGCAAGTTCTTTGTATATCAGGTCATACATTTCATCCCCAAAGAAGTTATAATAAATCACATCCTCACAGATGTAGTAATTCCCCTCAGGCTCTATGAATTCAGCGCATTCAGAATCTTCAATCATATACTTATTCGGCTTGCTCAAATTGTATGTTTCCATGAAGTATTTGACCGCTTCCTTCTTTGATCCTGTAGCGTGTAGTTCTGCTACAACCTGAACAATTGAGGTTGAGTCTTGAGCGTATGCTGAACCTGTCAGCAACATGAGGGTGAGAAGTGTTGTTTTCATGATTTGAGATTGGGATTAATAATCTTGTTTTCGACAGTAAGATTGAATCTGGATATTGAGCAGCCATACATATACAAATCGTACACCTTTAAAAGCGTCAGACCAGATATAGCGACTATTGACCAGAATGATGTTGGGTAATTTACAACCTGACCAGCCCCAATAACGACAGTCATTATCTCAGCAAGATCATATTCTTTGGTAGTGGTTATTTCTACAGCATTATAGTATAATACTATCTCATGCTTGAGAGTTGAACTATTATGTCCTAGCGTTTCTTCTGAATGTCGGTATCTCGACCCACCGGCTGTAGTGAAACTCTTTTTCAGATAAGAAAGATATATTTCGTGGTCTTCATTGTCAAACCATATCTTCTTTTTGGAGGTCAGAAATCCAAATAAAATGAAACCAACCAGAACCCTTAGCTTAAACAAAAAATCTCGCATACAAGAAAAAGCAAAGCCACCCCGTCCAAAAGGCTATAAATAAAAAGAGGCGTGGAACCGGAAGTCTTACCCGTGAGCTCGAAGGCCGACCAAGACCCATGTAACCACGAGATAAGAGAATACCAGTATCCACGCCCATATTTTTCAATGGCCGAGAATTCTGGCGAAAATCTTAAATGCGATTACATGAGTTTATTTGGTCGTTCTCGAACTCGCAAATAAGGCTTACGCCCATTTGTTTATTACAAGGCTAATGTAACATGTTTATCTTAAAATCAAACAATAATGAGCGAAACAGAAATCAAAGAAAAAGCCCTCGAAATCACGAAGCAACTAGAGGGCCTGAACTACAAAGACATCCGAAGTATTGTCTTTGAGATAATAAATATCGCAGATGAATGCTGTGATCTTTCTATCTCTTCATCGCAAGGATCTGGGCTTGCTCGCGTAACCGAGCCACCTCTAGTTTGAGTTCGTACA
>DATCRE010000498.1:0-14226 GCA_036569145.1 Cyclobacteriaceae bacterium | reverse complement strand
TCCTGGAGATAGGCTCGCTGGAGGTCATTTAATTTTATGCCACGGCATTGGCAGAGTTCAATAGACCCAACCTTGCATTCAAAAATAACCTTGCACCGCGGGCAGCTTCTTTGTTCATGTTTTATTATTCCATCCATATTGAAGACAAAAGTTATAAAAAGAAAGGCTAATCGTAATAGAACGATTAGCCTTCTTCAAATTTTAAACAAGCACAGGCTGACGCAGTTCTTGTGCTGCGGCTACCATCTCAATAAGAGCAGCTTTGGTTTCTGCCCAATGACGGGTTTTTAATCCGCAGTCAGGGTTAACCCAAAGTTGTTCGACGGGTATAACAGCTTTGGCCTTATTCAGCAGAAACACCATTTCTTCGCGCGATGGAACACGCGGTGAGTGAATATCATAAACACCGGGGCCGATTTCGTTTGGATAGTTGAAGTCTGCAAAAGCATCAAGCAATTCCATTTGTGAACGTGAACACTCAATCGTGATAACATCAGCATCCATGTCTGCAATGCTTTGGATGATGTCATTAAATTCAGAGTAGCACATGTGTGTATGAATTTGTGTTTCATCTTTCACACCGCTTGCCGAAATGCGGAAAGCTTTAACAGCCCATTGCAAATAGTGTTGCCAGTCAGCTTTGCGTAATGGCAATCCTTCGCGAATAGCAGGCTCATCAATCTGAATAATTTTAATTCCTGCTTTTTCGAGATCACAAACTTCATCGCGAATAGCCAATGCAATTTGATTGGCTGTTGTTGATCGTGGCTGATCATCGCGCACAAACGACCATTGCAGAATAGTTACAGGGCCCGTAAGCATTCCCTTCATATATTTCTTTGTAAGCGATTGCGCATAGGTAGACCAATCAACAGTCATTGGTTTTGGCCGTGATACATCACCAAAAATAATGGGAGGTTTTACACAGCGTGAGCCGTAACTCTGCACCCATCCGTTGTGTGAAAAGACATAGCCCTGCAGTTGCTCACCGAAGTATTCCACCATATCGTTGCGTTCAAACTCGCCATGCACTAAAACATCAAGACCAATTTCCTCCTGCCAGTGAACAGCTTTCTCTGTTTCTGCTTTAATGAGTTTATCGTATTCTTGTTGTGTAAGCTCTTTCTTTTTTAACTGAGAGCGCCATGTTCTCACTTCTGCCGTCTGCGGAAATGAACCAATAGTAGTTGTTGGAAATAACGGAAGCTTTAATGCTTCAACTTGTTTTTTTCTTCTAATGGCAAAAGTGCTCTTGCGCTGATCATCGCCTGTGCTGATGGATGCCACACGTTTCTTCACTGCATCGTGATGTATAAGTAAGGATGTTTCACGACTTTTAATAGCTTCCTGATTTTTGACAAACAGTTGAGCTCCTTCTGATTTTGTTTCAGGGGTTGCCAGAAGTTTAAGTGCAAACACTTCATGAATCTTCTGCCTGGCAAAAGCCATCCAGTTTTTAATTTCTGGTGTTAATGTTTTCTCGTTCACTTCTAAATCAAGATCGCATGGTGTATGCAGCAATGAACATGATGGTGCAATCATTAACCTCTCGGTATTAATTTTAGTGAGTGCACGTTCAATAACAGTTAAAGATTTAGTGTAATTGTTTTTCCAGATGTTACGGCCGTCGATTAGCCCCAATGATAATGTCATCTTCTCAGGAAGAATATCTAAAACAGAATCAAGCTGTTCAGGACAACGAACCAGATCAACATGTAAAGCATGAACAGGAAGTGATGTAGCCAACACGGCATTATCTTTCAATCCTTCAAAGTAAGTAGCGACTATTGTTTTAAGTGATGGGAATTCTTTTCTGATTTCACTATAGACGTAAGCAAAAGCACTTCTTTCTTTTTCGGTGAGATCCATGGCCAGGTAAGGCTCATCAAACTGAATCCAGTTAACATTTAATGAATCTAACTTTCTTAGTATTTCAATATAGACTGGCAGCAGATTTTTGATCAGATCAACACGATTGAACCCTGCTTCTTTCTCTTTGCCCAATAACAAATATGAAACAGGCCCGAGCAATACCGGCTTGGTTGTTATGCCTAACTGTTTGGCTTCATAAAACTCATCGATGATTTTGGTTGAGAAAAGTTTGAAGGGCTGGTTTTTATGAAACTCAGGCACGATGTAATGATAGTTGGTATCAAACCACTTGGTCATTTCCATCGCTGTGATGTCAAGACCATTCTTTTGATAACCACGCGCCATAGCAAAATAAAGATCAAGCTCTGTGTTCTCTTTGTTAAGCATAACATCGTGATAGCGTTCTGGAATAGCGCTTACCGTTAACGACATGTCAAGCACCTGATCATAAAATGAGAAGTCGTTTGACGGGATGAGATCAAGACCGGCGTTCTTTTGTGTCAGCCAGTTTTGTTGTCGCAGATTCTTGCCTACCTGTAATAAATTTTTGTAGGTCGTTAAGCCTGACCAATATTGCTCGCAGGCTTTTTTGAGTTCTCGCTGACTACCAATGCGCGGATAGCCAAGATTGTGTGTAAGCATGTTGTTGCTTGTTTAAGTGAAACAATGAATAACAGCATGGCTTTGTGCTAAACGAATTGCTTACACAATAATGAATTACAGAAAGAGACAAAATGATGGTACACCTATCGAGAGAAGAACGAAGGTGAGATCATTTCAATGCCTGACTGTGCTTCATTACGCGAAAGCAATGTCAATGCGTTAGTGGCAAGTCTCCTGGCTCTCCCGACTTTTGTTCACCTTCTCATCTCAACAAGTCGAGACAATGGTATGAAGAACAAAGCTTTTTCCATTTACATGGACGAGATTACAGTTGCGCGACAGCCCGTGATTTACACACGGTTCCTTATTAATTCCCCGTTAAGGGAAACCAGCAACGGCTTTGATGTTTAAGAAACAAAGAACATACGATGAGCCAAAGGTAGTAAAATGTGATGAGTTTTACTTCTCTTGTTATTTTTAATCAGAAAGGTGAAAACTATGCTATGATGAGTTACTCAATTGCTTCCAGTAGAAAATCCTTGCCCTTACCATACGCTATCAACTCATTGAGATGGTAATGCTCAAGCGTAAACAAGTCTTTCACTTTAAAGTCGCCGTTGGGCAGAATGCTTTCAATGATAAATTCGTGCTTCTCTCCAAAATTGGTAAGCCTGTATTTTTTATGTGTGCGTAAAACGTTAAATGAAAGCCCTGCCATCGTGCATTAATTTTAATTGAGATCTTCTTCACGTTCAAGCATCAGGATGGATGCCTGTGGAACGATAAAGTATTTTTCATTTTCGTAGATAACTTCAATAGCACCTTTCTGCAGAAAGATGGCCAGGTCTCCCTCTTGTGCCTGCAAGGGTAAATATTTTACCTGGTCTTCTTTTCCCTTCCACATATCATCTTCATCGGCAGGCATAGGTAACGGATAGCCTGGCCCAACTTTTATAACGTAGCCACTTTGTATTTTTTCTTTTTCCTGTACGCCAGGTGGTAAGTAAAGTCCACTGGCCGTTTTATCATTTTGTTTTGCCGGCTTAATCAATACGCGGTCGCCTACAACAATTAGTTTTTTCAGGCGGTTGTCAGGTGTAATCTTCATAGACTTATTTCAAAATTGTGGCAAAAGTATAGTAAAAACAATTAGGTAAAAACAAGGTTCACATTGCCTAAAATTGAATAGAGCCGTTAATCCTATTTTCATCATTCCCATAAAATAAAGTACTATTTTAGAGCTGACTAAATTAACCTTTATGAAGAGACCATTTTATTATGTTGTCATCGGCATGCTGATAGCTGTGAACACCTTTGCACAAATTGATGCAGGTTTGTTTCGCTATCCCGATGTATCACAAACTCACATTGTATTTACTTATGCAAACGACTTATGGGTTGTATCTAAAGAAGGAGGCACTGCCTATAAGTTAAGCTCACCTCCAGGTGTTGAAACATACCCCAGATTTTCTCCTGATGGAAACACCATTGCCTTCTCTGCAAACTACGATGGTAATCGTGACGTATTTGTTATCCCCACACTGGGAGGCAGCACTACTCGTCTTACCTATCATGGCATGAGTGATCGCGTCGTAGACTGGTATCCGGATGGTCAGTCTATATTGATTGCTTCGGGTCGTGATAGTGAGAAAGAACGATTCAATAAATTCTTTAAACTTTCTGTCAAAGGTGGTTTGCCTGAAAAGCTTCCGCTCTCCTACGCAGAGTTTGGTTCTCTTTCTCCGGATGGAAAAAAGATTGCTCTTACTTTTGAAACACAGATTGGACGTACGTGGAAGCGTTACCGAGGGGGAAACGTTGGAGCTATTCATATTTTTAATCTCACCGATAATTCATCTGAAAAAATTTCAGCTACTGAAGCCGATGATGAATTTCCGATGTGGCATGAAAATAAAATTTTCTTTCTCTCAGATCGTGGCGCAGAAAACAGAATGAACTTGTGGGAATATGATGTAACATCAAAAGCGTTCAAACAATTAACCAAATTTACTGATAACGATGTTCACTATCCGTCTCTAGGTAAAGATGAAATCGTTTTTGAACAAGGTGGCAAGATGTATCTGTTCAACATCAGTGCGGGTAATTATAAAGAAGTTAAAATCTCATTGGTAACAGATGGCATCACTACAAAACCCAAACAAGTTAAGGTTGATGATAACATTCAGCATGCATCAATTTCACCTGATGGCAAACGTGTTTTGTTGGAAGCACGTGGTGAAGTGTTTTCACTGCCTGCTGAAAATGGTTACATAAAAAATCTTTCACAAACAACAGGTGTAGCAGAACGCTATCCATCATGGTCGCCTGATGGAAAGAAAATTGCTTACTGGAGTGATCGCTCAGGTGAATACGAACTTACATTATTGGAGAATGGCAAAGAGCGGAAACTCACCTCTGTGGGTGCAGGCTTTCGCTATAACTTATTCTGGTCACCCGATAGCAAGAAGCTGGCCTTCATTGACAAGGCTATGAAAATTCAATATTTCGATATAACTACCAATGCATTAACCACAATTGATAAAGCACTTCGTTTTGCACAAGGCTCATTAGAAGGCTTCACTGCCAGCTGGTCGCCGGATAGTCGCTGGATTACCTATTCAAGGGATCTCGATAATTATCACTACGCCGTTTATCTCTACGACACGCAGAACAAAAAATTAAATCAGATTACAAGTGGATATTATAATACCTATTCACCTGTATTTGATGTTGAGGGCAAATACATTTTCGTGATAACGGATCAGCAGTTTAATCCATCATACAGCAGCATTGACAATACTTTCATTTACTCCAACTCTAATAACATCGCAGCAATCAGCTTAAAGAAATCTACCATATCATTATTGTATCCAAAGAATGATACGGTATCCGTTAAAGAAGAAAAGAAAGCTGAAGCAAATGCAAAGGGATCAACGAAGAAAGATGACAAGAAAAAAGACGACGATAAAAAAGATGAATCTGAAAAAGTAAAACCTGTTGACATTGATATCGATGGATTGGAGTCTCGTCTGGTACTGTTACCCATTGAAGCTGGTAACTATAACTATCTTCAAACGGTGAAAGGAAAATTACTTTATCAAAAGTATCCTAACACGGGCTCTGGCGGACATGCCAATGCTCTAATCTATTTTGATTTCGATAAGCGTGAAACCAAAAGCATTCTAAGCGACGCAGATTTTTTTATTGTTTCTGCTAATGGAGAAAAAATTGTAGCTGGTAAAGGCAAAGCTATTGCTGTTATCAAACCTGAGGAAGGACAAACACTTGATAAAGCTATTCGTGTAAGTGAGATGGAGATGACCGTTGATCCTAAAGTTGAATGGAAACAAATTCTCGTCGATGCATGGAGACTTGAACGGGATTATTTCTACGACCCCAACATGCATGGTGTTGACTGGAACAAAGTAAAGACGCAGTACTCTACAATGCTCGAAGGCGTTGCCACACGCGAAGAAGTAAACTTTGTTATTGGTGAAATGATTGGCGAACTGAATGCATCACATACTTATCGCTACGGTGGTGATGAAGAAAACGAGAAGCACACTTCTGTAGGTTATCTTGGTGTTGACTGGCAGGCTGAAGGGCAGTTCTATAAAATCAAACGCATTGTACAAGGTGCACTGTGGGATGCTGAAATTCGTTCGCCACTAAGCTTACCGGGTGTTCCTGTTAAAGAAGGTTATTACATTCTTGCTGTTAATGGCATTCCGCTTACAACACAAACAGAACCTTATGCAGCGTTTCAAGGTCTGGGTAAGAAAACTGTTGAGTTAACGTACAATTCAAAACCAACATGGGATGGTTCTAAAACTACAATCATTGAAACGATGGATGATGAAGCTCGCCTCCGTCATCTTGAGTGGATTGAGAAAAACAGGAAACGTGTTGATGAAGCTACCCATGGTGAGGCGGGCTATATATATGTTCGTAGCACAGGCATCGATGGTCAGAATGAATTGATACGTCAGTTCAATGCACAGTGGGATAAGAAGTCATTAATTATTGATGAGCGTTTTAATAACGGTGGACAAATTCCTGATCGCTTTATTGAAATGCTGAATCGTCCAGCGATTGTATCATGGGCTATACGCGATGGTAAGAGTTGGCCATGGCCACAGTATGCAAACTATGGTCCGAAGGTTATGTTGATCAATGGATGGAGTGGATCGGGTGGTGATGCATTTCCTGATTACTTCCGCAAGGCAGGACTTGGTCCGCTTATCGGAACACGTACCTGGGGTGGTTTAATTGGCATTAGTGGTGTACCTCCTCTTATTGATGGTGGTGGGGTTACAGTACCAACGTTCAGAATGTATAATCTTGATGGAACTTGGTTTAAAGAAGGTCATGGTGTTGATCCTGACATTGCTGTGCCGGAAGATTTAACATCCATGGCAAAAGGTGTCGATCCACAATTAGAGCGTGCTATCCAGGAAATAAAAGAAAGATTGAAGAAAGGATTTACAGAGCCTAAGATACCAGCCTTTGAAGTGAGGTAATTAACAAACATCATTTTAAAACAGAAAGCTGCGCCACGGTGCAGCTTTCTGTTTTTATAGAAATACTTCAAGTAATAGACATTAAAAATATTTAATCGCTGATAGGGGTATTCATAAAATCAATTGTCTTAAGCACATAATCAAAAAACAAGACAATGAAAACGAAACTCTACGGGATATTACTTTTACTTGCAGCAAGTTCAATTGGCTATGGTCAGGAAATTAAATCACTATTAGGTGGTAGCTCTCTTCACGCTTCTGGTGGCTATGGTGCACTAACAAATAAGTTTACCAGGATAGGAGGACATTATGCTAACATGGGAGGCATCTATGGTGGCTGGTATGTAAATCATAAATTTATGATTGGTGTTTCTGGCGCAGCTGTAACAAATGATATACCTGTGCCAGCACAATACAGCACTGTGCCTTTTGAAAAATTAAGTTATGAATATGGTCAATGCGGAATGATTACAGAATATGTTGTTGGATCGAACCGTATGTTTCATGTTGGCTTCCAGCTATTTTCCGGAGCAGGCTTCACTACACAGTATAATCGTTATAGCAAAGATGATTATCATTCGTTTGACACAGACAAAGGACGTGACACCAACTGGTTTTTTGTAGCTGAGCCTGGCGTGAATATTGAAATGAATATTTTTAAATGGATGCGTTTATGTCCTGGCGTATCATATCGTAAAGCATATGGCAGCGACGCCATGGGATTAAGTGATAAAGATATTGATGGGGCCACTTACAACGTGTCGCTAAAGTTCGGCAAGTTCTAAAAATATTGTGGAGGAGGAATGGAGAGGATAATGGATTCTTGTCGGCTCATCGCACGACAAGAATCTGTTTTATCAGTTAATAGCGATGCGCTCGGGAATTACAATAGCATTTGGAAAATACTGTCGCACCTTCATATAATCTTTCTGTGCTTCAATACGTTCGTTATACTTGCCAACCTTAACTCTGAAGTTAGGTTGAATATACTGAACCTCCGCATTTACATCTGGCACATTAGAAGTGATTTGTCTTTTAATGTTCAACGCATCTTCACGTTTGGCACCTGAATAAATCTGGATAGTAAAGCCATCAATATAGCGCTGCGACAGGTTCATGCGGTTGATGCTGTCCAACACCTCATCAACTTGTTTGTTTACATTAATGGTGGGTTCAACATAAGTAGTTTGTCTTCGGGTGTTATTACCTGTAGTTTCAACAACTTTAGTGTCGGTACCAGCTTCAATCTTAGGACGAACAACAGATAAGTCTTCCGAGTAACTTCCATGTGTTGTCGGTGTAACACCTTTTTGCGAGGAACATCCTGTGAGGAAGAGATAGGTTAAGAACATTGAATAACTAAACATTCGCATAACTAGTCTATTATGATACACTTGTTATTAATAACGTCTTCTTCTACTTTTTTGTATTTCACATCACGCAATACTCGTCCGTCGGTATATTGAACATTTACTTTGTCATTACGTCCGGCTAACTTCTCAGACTTCACTGGCATTACTTTTTCCTGTGGTCTTTCTTCACCGCCTTGAGGAGGTGCGCCACCGCCACCTAATAATGAATGTGATTCTTCTTTCTGTTCACTTAACTTCACACGACTGCGTTGTGCACGTGCTTCCTGAACTTTCTCAGATTCCTGAACCGGTATATCTGCTTTCAACAAGAACGATACTGTGTCTTCATTAACCTTAGCAATGAAACGTTTGAATAATTCAAAACCTTCAAACTTATAAATCAATAGTGGATCTTTCTGCTCGTATACAGCATTCTGAACGGATTGTTTTAAATCATCCATTTCACGCAAATGTTCTTTCCATTGCTGATCGATGATTGCCAGTGTAATCATCTTCTCCATGGCTTTGATGAGCTCGCCATTTTTGGTTTCAACACATTTCGTTAGTGATGCTGCAACGCCAATCTGTTTTGTACCATCGGTAAACGGAACAAGAATGTTCTCAATAGTAGCACCTCTGTTATTATGGATATCGCGAATAACGGGCATTGATTTCTCAGCCACCATTTTATTCTTCTTGTGATAGTGCTCTAGTGTTTTATGATAAAGATCATCGGCTAATTTATTCTGATCAAATTTATCAAAATCACTTTTCGATAGATCATAATCCAATCCAAGAGTACTCAATGCATTCAACCGAAGGCTTTCATAATCATTAGCTGTTTTTGCATTGATTACAATATCTTCCGTGGTATCAGCCAGCATCATGAGGATGTCTAGTTCAAGACGCTCGCCAAACAATGCATTTCTTCTGCGCTTGTAAATAACTTCGCGCTGGGAATTCATCACGTTATCGTATTCCAATAAACGCTTACGAATTCCGAAGTTATTCTCTTCAACTTTTTTCTGTGCACGTTCAATGGAACTTGTTACCATTGAGTGCTGAATCACTTCACCTTCTTTCAAGCCAAGTCTGTCCATGATACGTGCTATACGCTCTGGCATGAACAAACGCATGAGGTTATCTTCTAATGAAACATAGAATTGTGAAGTTCCAGGATCTCCCTGACGACCTGAACGACCACGCAGCTGCCTGTCAACACGGCGTGACTCGTGACGCTCTGTACCAATGATGGCAAGACCACCTGCGGCACGAGACTCTGGTGTAAGTTTTATATCTGTACCACGACCAGCCATGTTAGTAGCGATCGTTACAGTTCCAGGCTTACCTGCTTCGGCAACAATTTCAGCTTCACGCTTGTGTTGCTTGGCATTTAATACCTGGTGCTTGATCTTTTTCATCTGCAGCATACGGCTTACCAATTCTGATATTTCAACCGATGTGGTACCGACAAGTACAGGTCTGCCCTTTTCTGTAAGAGCTACAATCTCTTCAATAACGGCATTGAATTTTTCGCGAACGGTTTTGAATACCAGGTCATCATGATCCTCGCGTGTTATTGGTTTGTTGGTTGGAATAGTAACAACATCCAGTTTGTAAATTTCCCAGAACTCGCCTGCCTCCGTTACGGCCGTACCCGTCATACCCGCAAGCTTGTGATACATGCGGAAATAATTCTGTAATGTAATGGTAGCGTATGTTTGTGTAGCATCTTCTACCTTAACATTTTCCTTTGCTTCAATAGCCTGATGCAAACCATCTGAATAACGACGGCCATCTAACACACGACCAGTCTGTTCATCAACTATTTTTACTTTACCGTCGACAATGATGTACTCAGTATCTTTTTCAAATAATGTGTAAGCTTTTAATAACTGGTTAACACTGTGGATGCGCTGTGATTTTGTTTGATACTCACGAATCAGTTCTTCTTTCTTCTGGAATCTTGCAGCTTCATCAAGTGTTGGATCTTTTTCAATTTTTCCTAACTCAGTGCCAATCTCAGGGAGGATAAAGAAATTACGATCTTCACCTTCACCTGTAATCAGGTCAATACCTTTCTCTGTCAGGTCAACACTGTTATCTTTTTCGTCGATGATAAAATACAAAGGCTTGTCGGCCTCAGGCATCATCTTCTTGTTGTCTTGCAGGTAGTAATTTTCTGTTTTTTGAAGAACAGCTTTCGTACCTGTTTCACTTAAATATTTGATAACAGGCTTGTACTTCGGCATACCGCGATATGCACGGAACAACGGAAGTCCACCTTCTTTCTCATTGTTTTCAGCTAATAACTTCTTTGCTGAATTCAGATATTCATTAATAAGTTTTTTCTGTGCTTCAACCAATTTGAAGATGCGCGGCTTCAGATCATAGAATTCGTGCTCATCGCCACGTGGTACAGGACCAGAAATAATAAGTGGAGTACGAGCTTCGTCAATCAACACGCTATCCACTTCATCGACCATAGCGTAATGATGTTTGCGTTGAACCAGTTCTTCAGGATCACGCGCCATGTTATCGCGCAGGTAGTCAAAACCAAATTCATTGTTCGTACCATACACAATGTCGGCCTGGTATGCTTTTCTTCTTTCTGGTGAATTGGGTTCGTGCTTATCGATACAATCAATAGTGATACCATGAAACTGGAATAGCGGCGCCATCCATTCACTATCGCGGGTTGCGAGATAATTGTTAACGGTTACTATATGTACACCTCGTTTTGAAAGTGCATTTAGAAAAGCCGGGAAACTTGCTACGAGTGTTTTACCTTCACCCGTTGCCATTTCAGAAATTTTACCTTCATGAAGAACAATACCACCGATGATCTGAACATCATAGTGAACCATGTCCCAGGTAATTTCATTACCGGCAGCTTTCCATTTATTATACCAATGTGCTTTGTCGCCTACAATCTTAACGTTCTCACGGGTAGCAGCCAGCTCACGATCTAAATCACGGGCTGTAACTTCCAGGTATTCATTTTCCTTGAATCTGCGTGCTGTTTCTTTTACGATAGCAAATGTGCGGGGCAGAACTTTCATCAGAACTTTTTCAAGTTCTTTATTACGATCTTCTTCCAGTTTATCGATTTTGGCGAAGATGGCTTCTTTGTCAGATAGCTCAAGCTCGGGTTTGTCGGCAATTTCCTGGTGAAGCGCATGAAGCTGATCATCGATGTTCTTTAATTCGGAGTCGATCTGATTTTGAATCTCCTTTGTTTTATTGCGGAGTTCATCATTCGACAAGGATTTTAATTTTTCAAACTCCTGTTTTGTTTCCTCTACCAAAGGCATCATTCGTTTGATGTCCTTATCTGATTTTGTTCCGAAAATTTTTGCAATAAGCTTCAGCATTCTTTTAATCCGTTAATAGTTAATGGTTATTAGTTAATGGTTATGGTCAACGGTTAATAAATACTACTATTAACAATCCACTATTAACCTATAACGCCATCCCCAAGGGGGCCTAAAGTTAATTTGTTTTTTGAGATTTTTGGAGGGCAATTACAGTTCCAAATGACCTTCGAATACCATTTTGGCAGGGCCTACCAGATAAATTTCCTGAAATGTGACTGTCTGTCCGCTTTTAAACTCTACAGAAAGGTCGCCTCCTGGAGTTTTTATGGAAATTGGTGAGGAATAGCCTTTAAAAAAAGCCGCTAACGCTGCCGCTGTAACACCGGTACCACAAGATAGGGTCTCGTCTTCAACTCCACGTTCATACGTGCGAACGAAGATAGTATTACCAGGAAGTAGCTCGACAAAATTCACATTAGTGCCACCGGGCTTGAAGGCATCGCTGTAACGGATTTTTTTTCCCTCCTCATAAACAGGGTGATCTTTGATATTGGTTACGAACTTAATGTAGTGAGGAGATCCTGTATTGATAAAATAATCCTTTCCCATTTTCTGAACTGCCGTAACATCATTCATTTTCAATCGGACGATTCCTGAAGGGAGAAGTTCTGCACCATGGGCTCCGTCATAAGCATTAAAAGTCGTTTTGTTTTGAAGCACACCAAGCGTAGAGGCAAAGTGTACAGCTGCGCGACTTCCGTTACCACACAGGCTTTGCGAACCATCACTATTATAGTAAGTGAGATTAAAATCTAATGTTGGATGTTTTTCGATCAGCATCAATCCATCAGCACCTACTCCAAACTTACGATCACATATTTTTTCAATTTGGGCTTTGGAAAAAGACAATCCACCATCCCGGTTATCCATCAGAACAAAGTCATTGCCAGTAGCCTGGTATTTGAAAAAATGCAATTTCATATTTATAGTTTCGAGCTTTTAGCTACGAGTTACGAGTTTGTTGGAGATATTACCGGAACTTTGAAATGCGCGCTCTTAGCTCGCAGTTATTTATTTAATCTCTTCGTAGTCGACGTATTCGCCTCCATTGAGTTTTGAGGCCCTTTTGCCTTTGGACTTGCGGGCCAGTTCTTCGGCGCGCTGGCGTTTTTCATGATCGCGTAAATGTTGAGAAGCTGCTCCGGCCTTGAAAAAGAAGTTACCGAACTTATAAAGCACATAAATAAAGAGACCAAAAATTATGAGAAACTTAGACATCTTATTGTGTTTCTTTTAAGTCGAACAGAAAAACAAAGGTATAGGTTCGCGGATAATTTGACAATGACCCGATGGGAAATTAGAGCGATCGCAAAACTCCCAATCAATGATGTTCTATTTTAAGTCTTTCGCTTTAATGTGAAAGATCTTGCCATTTTTTGAGAATACTAAAGTGCCATTCTCTAATTTTATACGATCAACCAACCGCTGGAAGGCTAGTTGTGATCCTTTCAAAATTTTGTCGCGTAACTCCTCTGTTTGCTTCTCAGTCATGACTTTTGACTTAATCTGTTCCAAATATCGGCATTATAAATAGAATTAACCACACTAAGATGGCCATCTGCTAGTAATATAGATTTTCCTGAAGAGTTGTCAATCAAGATCCAGTAGTCGCAAATAGGGATGAAGTCTTTAAACAAATTGTGAATTCCTCTTTTGTATCTTCTTTCAATGACATCGGGAGCAATGTTATGCCCACCCATTTGAACACGGTACTTAACACGCTCTTTTGCAAGTTCAACAGAGTCCAGCCAAAAATAAACTAGAATCGCAGTATACCCCATTTTCTTTGCATTAGTAATTATTGAGACATAACTCTTTGTAGACAATGTAGTTTCAAATGCAAATCAACCTTGTCTTTTATCAATTCGCGAATCCGTTGAAGCATGATACGTCCCGCTTCGAAAGAAACATTTTCAGGTTGAAATGGAGAAAGACCTTTTGCAATTTCATCTGCATTTACAAATTCATTACAATGAATCATTTCTGGAAGAAATGTGAATGATGCTGTTGTTTTCCCAGCACCATTGCAACCTGCGATAACGTAAAGGTTAGGCATAAACTAAAATACAAAATTGAATTACGCACAACAAAATCTTAAATGCAAGACCACTATTTTGACACAAATATTAATTTATTCGAATACTGGATATGCTCCCCAAAAGAAAATCCTTTCTTTGCAAGTCATGTAAATAAAATATGCAAACATTTTTCGAGCACATTAATCAACATCATCGTTTAAGCAAGTCAGCCCAAGAAAGTTTGAGTGAAGTATTGAATGAAGTGTCATTGCCCAAAGGATCTTTCCTGATCACCGAAAGCAAAGTTTGTCAGCACCTTTATTTTCTCGAGAAAGGTTGCTTGCGTGGCTTTTACAATCTCGATGGCAAAGAGGTGACATATTGGTTTGGCTTTGAAAATACTTTTGTTACATCCTTCTATAGTTTCATTACCAAAAAACCAAGTGTTGAAAACATTCAACTTATTGAAGATTGTATACTGTGG
>DATCRE010000497.1:0-13010 GCA_036569145.1 Cyclobacteriaceae bacterium | reverse complement strand
AAAGCTGAGGCAATGTCACCTTTCAATACTTTAAATTCATCACTATCAATAATAGCCTGTCTTTCTTTTGCGTCGCGTAAATCCAACTCTTCGCGAACAATTCTGCGAACATCTGCTTCATCCATAATCTGTTTGTTTTTAAAATCATTCTTTAATTTTGTGCCAGCAGATGTTAACTTAATTCACTCCGTTATTCTGAATTGAAGTAGTCTCGTTGTTGATCTAATTCATCAACATAATAGAAATGCTGGTCAAATATTCCACAGCAGAGAGCTGAATATTAGATTTTACATATCATCAGGTTTGGCATAATTATTCTCTTTATATGAATAGAAATCATTTAAGAAATAGATTCACTTAAACACTAAAATTATGTTACGTTATGCTTTAATATTCTTCATTATTGCCATTGTGGCTGCTGCGTTCGGATTTGGTGGAATAGCAGCTGGTGCAGCTTCTATAGCGAAATTTCTGTTTTATATTTTTGTAGTTCTTTTTATTCTAACCCTTCTTTTTGGTTCAATGATCTTTAAGAAATGATTCATTTAAATAACTCACGATTATGAAAGCGATAAAAGAAAAAAAGACCAGGCAAAAAGAAGAAAATAGAAAAAAGAAAAACAAAGAGAAAAAACTGCCCGGCTATCCTAAATATCCTGCTGATGAAGATATTTATGTAAGAGGAAAAAGAACAGATGCAAAACTGGAAGATGACCACCAGCCATCTACAAACCTTAGCGAAAAAGAACAACCTTCGAAAACCCCAATTGATGAAACAGACCTTAATGTTGATGATACTATAATCACCAACATTCAAGGATCTGATTCATTTGACAAAACTGATTAAACAGACTAAAGCGATAAAAAAGATACGTTACTCCTCTGCCTCTACAGATTGGTAATTAAGATGACTCTCTGCAATATCAGTGAGCAATACATCGGTTTCTTTTTCTTCTCTAAGCGTTTCATCAAGTATTTCGGCTATGTCTTCGCGGGCAAGTGTTCTGGCGATCTGGATCAAACCTCCATAGGTCGCTATTTCATAGTGTTCAACCTTTTGTGCGGCCATAATCAATCCAACATCTCTGGCGGTGGTACCTTCATCAGTCTCCTCAATGATTTCTTCTCCTTCATCAACAATGCCTTCCATCGCATCGCATTTCTTGGCTTTGGCATCTTTCTCCAAAAGATCAAATACTTTTTCAAGTCGTTTAACATGATTTTTTGTTTGCTCAAGATGAGCGGCGAAAGCATCTTTAAGTTCCTGAGATGTGGCAGCCTCCTGCATTTTAGGCAAAGTCTTTATCAAATAGTTTTCTGCCCAATAGATGTCCTTAGTCTCGGCGGTGAAAAATTCAAGCAGATCAGTTTTCACCTCGCCTGTTGCGAGCGTTGCATTCCTGGTATTGTTTTTCTTTGAAGTTGGTGCCATAAGATTTTTGTTTTAAGTATGAAGTAATTTTGCACCTAAAACCATGCCGTTGTCACAGCAACTTCACCATTATAACATGGGGGTTAACCCAATACAAATTTGCATAAAAACTACGCAGGCGTATTATCAGAAGCTTTTCATTGAAAAGAATCGCGCTACTTATTTTTTACAATTAGGTCACGATATTATCATTGTGATTACTGTAAAATATTTTCAATATTGGAGTTGTTTATTTACCTCTATAATTCTTAAAAAAAAATCGAAGAGCTTAGCATTCATGTAACGTTGAGGAATTTAAACATATACATGTATATAATAATCCTCAATGGCTATAGTATAGCTTAGTTACTTAAAATATAGATTGCTTGTTGACGAAAGCTAGTTGATAGATTTATCAAAAACTTATAGCGATCTACCAATTCTTGCTAAGAATCATTCGCAATGCTGATTTCAATTCACTAAAAGACGTGTGCTTAACCAGGCAATAAGATGCACCAAGATTGATTATCTCATCCATTTCATCCGGACCAAAGAATGTTGAGTACATTATTACCGGTATGGGAGATAGATCGCGTGAGTTTTTCAATTCCTTTAAAAGTTCTTTGCCATTAATTAAAGGCATATTCAAGTCAAGGAAGATGAGCTCTGGCTTTTCAAAAATGTCGCTCAACAAAATCTCTATTGCCGTTTTACCGTTCTCAGCCAGGGAACAATGAATATTGTTATCAATCTCATCCAGCGCATCTAAGAAGAGATCGCGGTCATCTATATCATCATCAATAAGAAATACACTTTTGTAAAGTATCATGCAAAAAGTAACAATCGCATAAAAGTAATACTTCAAAAGACATAGTAAATAATAGCGTGAAAAAAAATTTTTAATCTCATATTGCCTTTTTGTAGAGGAAGAAGACAGCGCTTCAAGGTATAAGCTGTTTGCTATTGCTGCTCATGATATGAACATATACTGACTGGCCTTGTAAATGACAAGAAGATTTGAACGAAAAATAATAAGAAGGTAACGAAAACTTCCCAGAAACCTTATATCAATTTTCTCGTAACGGTGGTAAGTAACATAGATTGATTATCAAAATATATTGCCTGGCGTTAAAGCCGTTCAATAATTTCTCATAAGTCGTAGCCCGTTTGGCAAAGAGAAAAATGTTTTCATTACGAATCATGGCATGATGTGGATAACGCACTTGCATCTTTAAAAGATTCTGGTGAAACAACACTATGGCGGTAGTTCGAAGTTACGCTACTAGCGTTAAATATTATAAGTGAATTTCTCCTTCCTTACCTCCCAGCAAATCTTTACCTGTCGCTACTGACGCCAGCATTTTAAAGAAGTTAATCATTCTGTTTCCTTCTTCATCCCAATAGTAGGCTGTTTCAGGTGATACTTTAATTAAAGAGACAGAAGGATCGTCTTTACCACCCTTGAACCATATTTTTGCTGATGGTGACCACAGCTCATTAATTTTTGCCTGGTCAAAAATTATTTCAGCATCGCCATGCATCACCACGTAGGAATTTTTTCCGGGATGAGCAAAGAACAATCTCACTTCGCTTTCCTTTTGAATCTCATGATTTTTATTGCTATTGGCATCGCTAAAAAACCAAAGATTTCCTTCGTCATCAGTTTCCAGTACGGTCATTGGCCTGGTGGACTCAATCTGATCCATACTTAATGTTGTACAAAACAAGCATGTGCCTATTTCACTAACAAGATGTTTTAATTCTTCAACACCTTTTCGCTCAGTAATATTTTTATGTTTAGACATGATTTATATTTTTATTTAACAAGTATGAAAACTGATTTCATTTTCATCATAACTTATTAAATAAAATGCCAGAATGGTTGCCCATGAATTTATGCAAATCAGAACCGTTTCATTTAAATTCTATTGTAGAATATATGGACGTTATGAGGTATTTATTCTTCATTCATAATTAAAATTATCTGTTAAACCTAAAGTAGTCAAGATACTTGTTTGGATTTCCAGAAAGAGCGTCAGAGATTATTTTCATTCCCATAACACTAAATGTTATGCCGTTGCCACCATAACCTAAAACAAAGTAGCATCCTGGAAAATCACGATGTGCGCCAATATAAGGCAACGAATCGTTGGTAACACCAAACGTACCTGCCCAAACAAAATCAGGAATGATCTTTAAGGTTGGAAAATATTTTCGGGCTTCTTTTATCAGGAACTTTTCTTTTTCATCAATCAACTTGTCTCTTTGATCAGCATCTTTGAATGGTTCATCTCCCCCACCCAGAACAATTCGCCTGTCGGGTGTGCTTCTAAGATATAGGTATGGCTCATTAGTATTCCAGAAAATAGTGTCATCATTTTTTTGAGGTAAGTCTGTCATAGGTTCGCTTACAAGTGCGTACGTACTATTTAGTTTAACATACCTGCCTTTTAGAATCTGGGTAGTTTCATACCCTGTTGCAAATACGATGTTATCACAACGAATCTCGTAATTAAGATCGGTGCATACTATTCTTCTCTTCTTATTATGAATTATCTTTTTAAAGGATGTATGATCATAAATCTGCAAATCAAATTTCTTAGCGGAATGCTCCAGCAAAGCATGTGTTAACTTGTAAGCATCTACATCGGCCCCGTCTTTCGAGAGGATGCCACCCGGTGAATTAATATTATATTTTTTCTTAAGATCATCAGACGTTTGCCAGGATGCTTGAATGCCGCAGGAAGACCGGGCCTCATGTTCCTTTATCAGCCATTTGAGATGCGACTTTGATCCTGCAAAATACAGACTGTCTTTTGTTCTGAACCCACAATCAACGGCTATATCAGCTATAATTTTCTCAAGTAAATGAATAGCCCTTACGCCTTCTATATAACTGCTGGTCGCTATGTCAACGTTAGTCTTTCTACTCAAAGAATATAAAGGTTCGTCAATTTCATACTGAAGCATAGCTGTCGTTGCTCCGGTACTGCCCATGCCAATATCTCTTTCATCAATTATACAAACATGATAACCCTCTGACGCGAGTTGATATGCTATTAATGCCCCGGTAATACCCGCACCAATGATAAGGACATCACAAGTCGTATCATGCTGCAACGAGGGATAAGTGTTAATCAAGCCATCTTTTAAAAGCCAATACGTTTCCTTGGATCTTAATTTCATAATAGCAGTGGATAGTTACGTTAATGGTTAAACGTTAATTGTTAATAGTGATTAGTCATAGTGAATAGTTAGTATTGGGAATTCGTAATTATAGGTTTCAGTTCAAGGTTGACGCAGCAACCTGGAACTATCAACTATCCTAAACTCTAATGACTATTAACTGATAACGATTAACATACCAATGACGGCAACTATTTATATCCATCAGAATCTATAATCACTGTAGAATTGTTGACCTGACTTGTGAATATTTTTTATCAGGTTTTTCAATGTTAATTTTTCAAAAACAAAATCGTGATTAACAATAACATGAATTAAATACTGGTATCATTTTTATTACTGTGAATTAAAAATCAATTATTTACTAATCTATATAAGCTATGGCAAAGTATTCAAAAGCAGCTCAGACGAAGGTTAAAAGAGCTATGGACGAAATGAAAGAAGGAACACTTAGAAGTGGAAGAAGTGGTAAGAAAGTAACATCAAGAAAGCAGGCTATTGCCATTGGTCTTTCGGAAGCAAGAAAAAAAGGCGCCAAGGTTCCTAAGAAAGGAAGAAAGAAAACCACCTCTAAAAGTTAATTATAATTACTAATCAAGATCATGCAGCTATGAGCAACGCAATAGACATTATCCAGCCTTATGAAAAGGATGAACATTTACAGCTTGGCATACGTGAATTTCTAAAGAAAGTAAACACCCAAGATGCCAAGCCTATGGAGATGCTTGAGCCGGAAGAAGCAAGAAAAGTTCTGGAAGATGTTCAAAATGAGATAAGAGTAAACATAAGCGGCATTGAGGTTCTTCAGAAAAGAATTTACGAAGATGGTATGCCGATTAAGCTCTATGTTATGAGGCCATCAGCCTCTATTGGTGCATTGCCTGCTTTTTTATTTTTTCATGGTGGTGGCTGGATGCTTGGAGATTTCAAAACGCACGAGCGTTTTGTCAGTGATCTGGTAAGACAATCAGGCGTAGCTGCCGTGGTTGTTGAATATTCAAGATCGCCTGAAGCGCGCTATCCCCAGGCGATAAACGAAGGGTATGCAGCATTGAAATGGGTTGCCCGTCATGGAGCTGAAATTTACGTTGACACAAACAGGTTAGCTGTTGCCGGCAATAGCGCCGGAGGAAATATGGCGACTGCCATTGCTATGATGGCTAAAGAAAAGAAAGGACCACAGGTTTCTTTACAAGTTCTGTTCTGGCCTGTAACGGATGACAACTTTGATACTGAATCTTATCATCAATTTGCTACAGAGCGTTTTCTGACTCGCAATATGATGATGTGGTTTTGGGATAATTATATCAGCGAAGAAAAGCGAGGTGATATATATGCCTGCCCATTAAAAGCAAGCTTATATGTTCTGAAAGATCTTCCGCCTACATTGATATTAGTTGCCGAGAATGATGTATTGCGCGATGAAGCAATAGCCTATGCTCATAAACTTGATGAAGCTGGAGTGCAAACTACATTAGTTCAGTTCAACGGTATGATTCATGATTTTGGACTACTGAATCCATTAGCAAAAAATCCAACTGTTCAGTCGGCATTACGCTATGCCGCTAATGAGTTGAATCACGCCCTGAATCGGAATTAAAATTCTTTAACAAATTGAAGTTTGCCATCAATCAGAATATCATTATTGATGAGTATGTCCTTTACGATATCAAACTGATTTTTGCTATAGAGATTCCAGTTTTTCCGATTAAGATTGCCTTTAATGTAAAAGCCAAGCCGTTGTCGTCCGGAAGGATCTGTCATCTCACCAATGAAATCTACTTCAAATCGTACTACCCTGGTAACATTTTTTATTGTTAGCAGACCTTGAGATTCGTATAAGAATTCGCGGTTAGCTTTTTTTAGTGTAATGCTGTTATACGTTATGATTTTATATTTATCTGTATCAAAACTATTTTCTCCTTTTAAATACTCATCTCTCAAATCATTTCCTGTTGTAATAGATGCGGGATTAATCCAGAGATTAAAATCCAATCCTGATACTACATCATCTTCAATTTGTATAGTACCACCAAAGCCATTAAAGTGGCCTTTTATTTTCGTAAAAACCGATTGATAGGTTGAGAAATTTATTTCACTATGTTTCGGGTCAATATGCCATTTAACTTTCGTGCCCGATTGGGGCGCTGCTATTGCTATATTCATAAGAGTCTGTTTTTTTAAATCGGAGGAGAACTGTATTGATATCATCGGTAAAGATTGTTGGGTTATTGTTCAATTCTTTTAATGGCTCATCTGAACCAAGCATGGCTAAAAACAATGTGGAGTAATGAACCATATTAACTGGTGAAATAAGAAATTCACAAAGTTCACATAGCAGATATTTTCTTTTTGCATGACTGAGCTTTTCATTGCAGATTTCATTAAAGTAAATATCAAGCTTCTCTTTATTGAGGTATTCTTTAACTAATCTGTTTCGTTCATAGCGTATCAAATCAAGTATATATTCATTATACTCCAGTCGCGTATTGCTCATCATTATTTGGTCGTAAGTAGGGTAATTCATTTATGGGTAGGTTAATAGTTATTCATCTTCTGCTGGCTTATCTCCTCTGAAGGTGTCAAGCGTTGTATATTTATCAAGGTTTACAAGGGTATTTTCACGAGCCGATTTATAAATCGCGTCCATGATCTTTTGGTCCTGAAGTCCTTCTTCTCCTGGTGTATAAGGTTTTTTATTTTTGGCAATGCACTGGCTCAGATGATCAATCTCAAGTGCAAATTGATTTTTCTCATACATCCACGGGTGTTGCTTCCACTCCAATTTTCCTTTGGCCTGCGAAACTTCGGCTTGCAATCCTTTGTAAGAGAATGCAGGATCAAGTCCATACCACGCGCCCTTGTCTGTAAAAACACGATAGCGTCTGCACATGTGAGTGCCGTAGGTGGTAATGCAGTTTGCCCTTGAGCCACTTGGAAAATGAATTTGAAAAAGTACGCTCTCCTCCACTTCACCAAACCTCTCGTCGCCAGGAGTTGTATATATTGAAGCCGTTACAGCTTCAGGTTCTTCGCCTAATAAAAATCTGCATGTATTCAAACAATAAATTCCGACATCGACCAGCGAACCGCCACCAGCCATTTTTTTCTTAAGTCTCCATTGAGAAGGATCACCAATATTTTGTCCGTTAAAAAATTCCAGTACTTTGGCAGTACCATACTGTTTAGATCTTATCCATTCTTTGATGATTGTATTGTAAGGTTCATATTGAATGCGGTAAGCAATCATCAGTTTTCGATTGGCTTTTTTACAAGCCTCAATCATCTCCTCACATTCTTCTACTGAATTTGCCATTGGCTTTTCACAAAGAACATGTTTGCCTGCTTTGGCAGCACGAATGGTAAACTCGTGGTGCATGTTATTCGGTAGAATGATATAAACAGCCTCAATCTCTTTGTTATCTGCTATCAGATCGAAGTTCTCGTAGTTGTAAATATTTTTATGATCTATTCCATATTGATCAGCAACAATGTTTGCTTTTTTTGAATCACCACTAACAAGCGCTACCGGTTTGGAATATTTGCAAGCGCTAAAGGCTGGCATCACTTCACCTAAAGCAAGATGTCCTAGTCCTACAATAGCATATCCCATTCTCCGGTCAGGACTTTCTGGTGCTGGAAAAAATTTTGACTCGCTAACTTCGGTGGAAGCATTTAAAGGACTTCTTGGAATTGGGTCGCTTGATGAATTTGAAAATGTAGGTTCATCGAGTTTATTCTGGGGAAGTTTGTTTTGAGGTTTAGCTTGTTCAAACGCTGACACAGATAAAATACCAGCGCCTAATTTTTTAAGAAACATTTTTCTGGAATAGGAGGATGAAGGAGATTTTACAGAAACCATTAGTATAACATTAAAAGAAGAATTGAGTTAAGCGAATAAAATTGACTCTGAGAAAAAAGAATGCCAGAAGCCAATATGAATGTTGTGAGGGGTTGGGCTTCCAAAAAAGACAGTTTATGGGGAAATGATTTCGGCATTGGGATAATATGTGTTGAATATTATCCCACAACAGGTAGAAAGAATCAGGTAACGTGACTTATGAGAGACAAAGTGTTTTATAAAACCTGATGAGAATTAAATTAACATAATCTTCCTGGACTTTTAATACATCGTTATATGTTGAGGTGAGCTTCTCACTTATCACTAATTTGTGATCATGATAAATTGCACAGTAGGCAAAAAGTGAAGTAATGTTACATTCAGGTACTGGCGCTGCATAACCTGTTACTCCAATACTCCACGTGCTGGTAAACATTTCTGAAGCACGAAGGGCCATTTGCTCTGCAATTAAATTAGAAACGCCGTTACAATTTTCTGCATGTATGGGTTCTACATTTAATAATCTTGCCTTCTGTCCAATGTTATAGGCTGTGATACCACCCTGAAAATATTGGCGCGCATTTTCTCCCAGCGATAAAGCCAATTGAAGATGACCAGCGGTGACGCTCTCGGCAACTGAAATGGTTTCATTTCTATCAATCAATGCTTTTGCAACAAGATTGATTACATTCTTCTTATACATTATCAAAAATATTGTTCATGATAAAAATGAATAAATATCATGCCACGGGATGATGTGTAATATTTATACACTTGAGAGAAAAATACCCAACTCAGCTACTAACAAAATGGTTAATTCAATAGCATGAAACCGTTAGCTCATCCGGGTATGATTGTTGAGTAAAAAACCAATTATCCTTAAATTCAATTGTTATGAGCAAATACAACGTCGGACAACTCGTAAGTGATAGAATAAATCCCGCACAAAGGTTTCTGATTACCCGGTATTTTGATGGGATATATTATGTGAAGAATATCAACTACAGACGCGCTAAAAAAGAATTAGTCTATCTTGAAAACGAGATAGCTGAAGCGCCTGAACCCACGGCAGAAGATCAAAAGTTATCAACCAATATCTTCAGTCTTCCTTTTCAATCACTAGCCAAATTATGGCGATTTTAAGTTTGGTTTTTTTTCAAGGCCAGGCAAGTAAGCCTGGTCTTGAAAAATTGGCCTCATCTCCCCGCTCCTTCTTTGGGGTGAAGAGAATTAGTTCGATGATTTGATAACGGCCTGATCTTAATAAAAATTTATTGACTACTACGTTATCCGAAAATTCTCTTAAGCAATGGTTTCTTTTTTGGCTTATGTTCGCTTACTGAGTTGATATTAATTTCATTATCAATAGAAGGCTGAATAGCTTGTACAAAAGCATTTTCAAGAACATTTAAAACTGTTGTCCATAAATCGGCGTTGGGTTGATTTAACGAACCCTGCAATGGTATTTTTGTTGCCACCTGGTCTTTGGGTTGATTTTTGAAGACCTGCCCTACTGCACCGACCAGACCTTCCCACAATTTGCGTAACAGATTATCCTTTCTATCTTCTTTACCCAGAACGTCAAGGTTTTGAACCAGTGGCTTAACGTAGCCTGTGAACTTTCCATTCTTTGCGGCGACTTCGGTATACATCCCGAATTTTCCTTTATTAACATCTATCTTTGCATAAGCCTGGAAAAAATCATTTAACAGAACAAGATTGGTATCCTTCAACTCCGCATTAAGATCAAAGGTTGGTTTGTCTTTTAATGGGTTAATCTTCATTCCAAATTTCAAGTGTCCTTCGTAGACTTTGGCCTCGGCATTTACTGTAGCCGGAAGCAAAGTAGCTGAGTCGTAACTATTTTTAAGGTTCAATGCCAGCACATGCAATTGCGTTAACCGCACATCAACCTTAGGCTTAGAGAACTCATCCTTATACTCCAGGTTTCCATCTTTGATTTCGAACCTGTTAATCTTAAGAGGCATAAAGTCATCAAGCAGTTTTTTAAAACTTGAAGAATCGTTACGCAAATGTTTAGGCTCAACTTTATCTTTCGTAAATCTTAATACAGGTTTTTCAAAAACGAGTTCGCCCACTATTGAACCATGAAACAAAGCTTTCCATTCAACCGACAGGTCTATTAAGTCAGCAGAGAACATAGGTGTCTCTGTCTTTTTATCCTTATTAATTTTATTCAGATAAATGTCATTTATCTTATAAGCTCCTCTTATCAATGCCAGGTCAATATCTCTGATATGTCCATGATAACCTGATATCTCAGCCAATCTTTTATTAGCATAATGCAGTACAACAAACGGCAGTACAAGACGAACAACTACAAGTACTAAAAGAATCGGCAATATAATCTTCAGCCATTTTTTCATTTACACAATCTTTAGTTAAGTGATATTCTAATCCATAACTAAATACTGTGCCGTTATTTATTGAATACTTATCCAGAGAGTTACTCGCATTCTAACTGTAGAAAAAATTTTATAAAGTGGTAAAACTTCCATGATTTTCGTGGCACATGTCAGCACATCGCTCACAAATCATAGCACAGTCTTTACAATGTTCATAAGCATGCTTATTACATTCTATAGCACAGTTTCTGCATGCTTCTTCGCACATCAGCAGAAACCTGTCAGCAATCTCTGAGTTGCGCTGAAGCAATTTTGCACCAAGCAAACATATTTCAGAACAATCTCTATCCAGTTCAATACAAAGACTCATCATATTAACATCGGCCTCCTGCAAGCAAGCCGTGTAACATTTTTCGCATGCAAGTGCACATTCAATAAGTCTATGCACGATATAATCTTGTGCCGTGAGATGCGACATCATTTTTTCATTTTCTTTCATAACCTAAGCTTTTAAGTTTTAATTGTAGTTCAACCAAAAATGTGCCACCGATTTTACAACTGAACTGAATATGTTTTCAGATGAATGTATCGCTGAAAGCTCTTAAAAGATTTGTAGAGAAATTGTGTCAATTACGAATATTTATACGCAGCGAATTAAAGGCTTGTATCTCATAACTGTTTAAAGAGTTGCGTTTATCTTTTGGTATAGTTTTTCATAGAGAAATTACTATCAATTACAACCATTAAAAATTACTAATCATGAAAAGAAATCATAATAAAAGAGGCCGTTCGTCTCAACAAAACCGAGACAGCCGTGGACGCTATGCGAATAACTCAAATCAGTATCGCACTCAATCTTCAAGACAGAGACAATATGCCCAGGTAGAAGAACCGTATTCGAGAAATCAGGGTTATGAAAATGATCAGTATGATTATGAAAGAGGAAATCAAAACGATTATAACGAATATAACGATAGAACTGATTATAATAGAAATGGCGGCTATGATCGTTCAAATGAAAATGACCGACAACATTATGGTCGAGGCTATAATGAAAACGCTGAACAAAATTATAACAACGGGTATGGCGGAACAAAAGAAGATCACAGAGGCAAAGGCCCCAAAGGCTATCAGCGTTCTGACGATCGCATAGAAGAAGAAATAAACGATCAGTTAACCAATGATTCAGATATTGATGCCTCTGAGATTGAAGTTAAAGTCGAGAATGGAGAAGTTACACTAAGTGGAACAGTAAGTGACCGCCAAACAAAACGAGATGCTGAAGACCTGGTAGAATCAATCTCAGGTGTTAAAAATGTTGAGAATCGCATACGCATTACCAGCAACAATGAAAGCGGCGGTGGAAGTAGCTTTGAAAAAAACAAAAGCGAACGAAGTAAAATCAAATAAGAGCTGATACCAAAAACTAAAAAGAGGCCGTCTCAGAAGTCAGAGGCGGTCTTTTTTTGTTTTCCAAGTAAGTGTGGAGTTTATGTCCTACTTGTGTATTTTCTTTACTCATGATGTAATTACATTTAATAACAAGTTCTTAAATCGAGATGAATAAGGTGTGGTATAGTTTTTTCATTTATTGTGAAAATAAAACCTCGCCATGAAAAAGTCGATAAGCCATAAGAAGACGGAAAAGAAAAAGGGTCAGTATTCAAAAAATATTGCCAGCAGCACCAAGCTCACTCGTTCAAGAGATAGTATAAAGTTTTCACGAAAGGAAAATGATAACACTGCGAATGATAAAGATTCGTACCAGCTTCCTGGCTACAGTCATTATGGTGGTGACAAATATGGAAGTTCTGTAAGTAATCACTCTGCCAGGAATTGGGGTTTCGCTACTGGATTTAAAAACGATGATAATGCACCTGGTAAAAAGAAGTCGCACAAAAAATAATATCAGGTTAGTTGTTCTATTACTGTTAAGCTTCGCACTACATACAGAGATCAGATCACAAAAACTTCGCGACTCTATTCAGGCTTTTAACAATGGAAAAAAATTATTCAGAACATATTGCAGCAGTTGCCATGGCATACACCACGAAAACATAGGCCCTCTCCTGGCCAGCATTACAAAAAAAAGAAGTCGGCAATGGGTAATTCAATTCATCAAAAATTCGCAATTTGTTATTACCGGAAAAGATGAATATGCAAAAGCTTTGTACTCTGCTTACAACCACGTAATGCCTTCCTTTGG
>DATCRE010000496.1:0-8725 GCA_036569145.1 Cyclobacteriaceae bacterium | reverse complement strand
AAATCGTTTTGTTGAACTTGTTTCATATTCAACAAAGTCCAGGGGGCTTCATAATTACATCGTAAAGAATGGTGGTAAAGAACACCCTAACGCAAAAATTAATTTTAAGCTTGGCGATATTGTTACCACCATGATAAAATCTGCCAATGAAGAAACATTTTTACTTCAACACGACACCAATTTACCCAGACCATATTCAATAGGTTTCAGTGTACAAGGAACTGAAGGATTATGGATGGACGTAAACAATGGTGTGTACATTGAAGGTAAAAGTAAAGACGCTCACCAATGGGATAACGCAAAAGAATGGCTCGATAAATACGATCATCCGCTTTGGAAAAAATATGGCGACGATGCTGAAGGTGCAGGGCATGGCGGCATGGATTGGTTTGTGCTTAACGCATTTATTGAATCTGTAAAAAGAAAAACCAATACACCACAAGATGTTTATGATGCTGTAACCTGGAGTGTTATTACTCCACTTTCCGAAGCTTCCATACAGCAAGGAGGAAAGACAATTGAGTTTCCCGATTTTACAAAAGGACAATGGGCCCATCGTAAAAATGAATTTGCATTAGATGATGCCTACTAATTTGTATTTAAGATTTATAGTAACAACTGTTATATGCATAACGGCACTTACAGCATTTTGTCAATCCAATTTTAGCAATCAACTATCTACAGCAGCGCTTGAATTGACAAAACAGGAAGTGAGCTATGACCCATCATACTTCTCAATACCATATCCAAATGGTGATGTGCCTCCACATAAAGGTGTGTGCACAGATGTAGTTATTCGCGCCTATAGAAAACTTAATATCGATCTTCAAAAACTTGTTCATGAAGATATGAAAGCTCATTTTGATTTATACCCACACAAATGGGGTCTTACTAAAACAGATAAAAACATAGATCACCGCAGGGTGCCTAACCTGATGAAATTCTTTTCTCGTTTTGGTAAGACATTAAAGAATTCAACGCTTGCCGCAGACTATAGCCCCGGCGATATCATAGCTTGGGATCTTGGCGGCGGATTATTACATATCGGCATTGTTGTCTCTAAAAAATCAGATGACAATGAACGCTACCTCATCGTTCACAATATTGGCAATGGGCAACAAGTAAGTGATTGCCTGTTACAATACACTGTCATAGGACATTACCAATACCAATAGAAGCTCGTCTTATTTTATCAGGCTTTTCTTAGTAGCATCTATAACATTCAGCAAGCCATCTTTCTCTTTATCGATTGATAGCTCCCAGAACATAATACCATCAAGATGATGCTCTATAGCATAACGGGTTTTAAGCTGCATAGATTTATCATCATCATACGTAACAAAAAGTTTTTCCTTTGCATTGTATAAGTAAGGAGCCTTAGCTTTTTCATCCCAGAATTTAGCATATCCATTTGCCTCTGTCAGATCATTAAACTTTGCATAATCTACAAACGACTTGAATTTTCCGGATTGATAAAGTCCGTTGTTTGTAGCGGAGACGTTCTCCCACATACGTCCATAAAATGCAGCACCAATAACAAGTTTATCAGCAGGAATTCCTTTTTTGATGAGATCGGTAACTGCATTATCAGTTGATTCATGTTGTCCTTCTCTTGAATACAGCGCTGTGTGATGACCCGTTTGTGTAGAATAACCATTTATCAGGTCATACGTCATCAGATTAACACGATCTACTTCTTTCATAACTGCTTTCCAATCTATCGATTCATCCAGAAACTTTTGAAAGCCACCCGCGGCAAAGCTTATCTCGTACTTGTTACCCAACGTTCTTCTTAACTCCTGAACAAGTGATGTATAGTTTTCTTTATCTGTTGTTGCGTATGCATGTCCCGGATAACCTTCAATGGCAGGATATTCCCAATCCAGATCAATACCATCAGATTTAAAATATTGATTAAGTTGAAGAACCGATACTGCAAATTCTTTACGTCCTGCATCTGTCGAGAATACAGGTGAACACATCTCACATCCTCCCCAACCGCCTAATGAAAGAATAACCTTCAACGAAGGATTTTTCTTCTTCAAGAGAACAAGATTTTGAATAGTAGTTGAGTCTTTATGAGAATCCACCGAAAGACGATTGCCTTTAAGATGACAAAAACTAAAAATGATGTGCGTTAGTTTTTGAGCTTCAATGCTTGCTACCTTTTCAGGTCCTGCAGAATAGTAGGCAATAACGTTCAATGATTTTTTTGATTGAGCTCCTGTGTAGTTGGATGCACACACAAGTAACAAAAGTGCAAATAACTTTCTTGGCATAATAAACGAATAGTTTATCGAATAACAGTCTTCTCGCTATTTGATATTGACAAATTTCTATGAATGGAAAAAATACCTTTTAAGACTGGCAGTGTGTTGGTGTGTTATTTTGTTTATTATTAGGTGTGTTGTGTCACACTTCATTTGATAAAACTTGTATTCTATTTTTATTCACGATTCTAAACTTCATCACAAGCACACAGATCCTACTCAATCAAGAAATACCGATTCATTAAATTCTGTTACTTTTGCGCCCTCAAGTTGGCTGTATGAAGATCAAAGATTTAACATTTACGAAATTCATTAAGGAAAAAGACATCCTTAGTAAAGTATCGCTATTGGCCGGGCAAATTAATGAAGACTACAAAGATGCCTCCCCAGTATTTCTTCCTGTATTAAATGGATCGTTCATCTTTGCATCTGATCTTATCAAAGAAATAAATATTCCGTGCCAGATATCATTTGTAAAAACATCTTCTTATTCAGGCACACAAAGCACAGGTCAGCTTAAAACATTAATAGGCCTCGAGCAAAGTTTATTCAATCAAGACATTCTATTGGTTGAAGATATTGTTGACACCGGCCTCACCCTTCAGAAAATTATTGAAGAGCTTCACAGTCTCGGCACTAAATCTGTTGAAGTCGTTTCATTACTTCGTAAAAAGCCAGCACGAGATAAAAACATAGATGTAAAATATGTTGGCTTTGATATAGAAAATGAGTTCGTGGTAGGCTATGGCCTCGATTATGATGGCTTTGGTCGCAATTGCAAAGACATCTATAAACAAGCTGCTAAATAGCATAGAGATCACTCCGGGAAACTTCTGCAAGTTCAGGTATTAGAATTTCGAATATTGATTTACTATCTTCGCGGTTCACTTTTTTCCTAACACCAAATAAAAGTCGCACATGGTAAACATTGTACTCTTTGGCCCTCCGGGCGCTGGCAAAGGCACACAAAGCGAGAAGCTTATTAAAAAATATGGTTTTGTCCATATCTCCACTGGCGACTTGTTTCGCTGGCATACAAAAAATGAAACCGAACTGGGTAAACGCGTAAAAGAAATCATGAACAATGGCATGCTCGTTCCTGACGAAATAACCATTGCCATGCTGAAGGAAGAGCTTGATAAGAATCCTAATGCTAAAGGATTTCTTTTTGATGGCTTTCCCAGGACTGTACCTCAAGCCGAGGCTCTCGACAACTTCATGAAAGCACAAGGCACAGCCATTCATTATGTTATTGCTCTCGAAGTAACAGAAGAAGAAGTCAGAAGCCGCATTGCAAAACGCAGAACAATTGACAACCGCGCTGACGATGAAGAAGAAAAGCTGAACAAAAGAATCACAGAATACTTCAGCAAAACAATACACGTGCTTCCTTATTACGAGAAGCAAAACCGATTAGATAAAGTTTATGGCATCGGCGAGATTGAAACAATCTTCAATAACGTCTGCGCTATCATAAACAAATAATCCATCTCAGCAGAATTTAAAAAATGTCATCACCCAACTTCATTGACTACGTAAAGTTTAATTCACGCTCAGGCAATGGGGGTGCAGGATGTCTTCATTTCAACCGTGAAAAATTTGTTGAGAAAGGTGGACCTGATGGTGGTGATGGTGGTCGCGGTGGACATGTAATTCTCCGGGGCAATAACCAGATGTGGACATTGCTCCATTTAAAATTTCGTAAGCATATTTTTGCAGGAAATGGAAAACCTGGTGAAAGCCAGAACTGTACGGGCGCCTCTGGTGAAGATATGATTATTGATGTACCCATTGGCACCATTGCAAAAAATGCTGAAACAGATGAGTTCATTTGTGAAATCTCTGAGCATGGGCAGCAAGTTATTTTAACCAAAGGTGGTCGTGGTGGAAAAGGTAATCTGTTTTTTGCTACATCAACCAATCGGGCACCTCAACAAGCCCAGCCTGGTGAACCCGGCATAGAAGAATGGGTCATCCTTGAATTAAAATTACTGGCCGATGTAGGATTAGTAGGTTTCCCAAATGCAGGCAAATCAACGTTACTCTCTGTTGTTTCAGCGGCAAAACCAAAAATTGCTGACTACGCATTTACTACCCTCACACCAAATCTGGGTGTAGTGTCTTATCGTGACGACAGATCATTTGTGATGGCTGATATTCCAGGAATTATCGAAGGCGCTGCCGAAGGTAAAGGACTTGGAATTCGTTTCCTGAAACACATTGAAAGAAATTCACTTTTACTCTTTATGATTCCTGCCGATACCCAGGATATTAAAAAAGAGTTTGAAATACTATTAAACGAACTCCGTCAATACAACCCCGAACTGCTCGATAAGAAAAGATTATTAGCCATCACCAAAGCCGATATGCTTGATGAAGGTTTAATTGAAGAAATGAAACGAGAAGTGCCTGAAGGAATCCCAAGCATTTTCATCTCATCAATAACCAATTTTGGCATTGTAGAACTAAAGGATCTGATCTGGAGAAACCTTCATTGATCACAGACTCTGATGTAAATCTGGTCATAGCACCAGCAATAAATAGTGCCACTTTGACACAAAATCCAGTTGGCAGCATTATTGAATAACCCGACATATTATTTTTTGAATCCGGAACCAAGAACTTATGGAAAACAACAATACTGCTGGAAAAGAGCAAAATAACGAGGATCTGATCTCAGAAAACCTCTCAGAAGAGACTCAGGAACAGCAGACATCTGACATAGAAAGTGGCGAACAAGGCAGTGAGCTTGTAAAAGCGTATGCAGAATTGGCAGCCTCTAAAGACAAGTATATCCGCCTCTATTCTGAGTTTGAAAACTTCAGAAGAAGAACCTCCAAGGAAAAACTAGACATGGCGCTAACCGCCAACGAGCAGGTAATCAAATCACTATTGCCTGTAGTAGATGATTTTGAACGCGCCGAGAAAGCTATTCAATCAAAAGACAATAAAGAGATTGAAGGCTATATACTCATTAGCAATAAATTCAAAAAAGTATTAGAACAGCTTGGCGTAAAGGCTATGAACATTGAAACGGGCGCCGATTTCAACGCTGATTTTCATGAAGCCATAACACAAATACCCGCTCCTAAAGATGAGCTAAAAGGCAAAATCGTAGACGTTGTCGAGAAAGGATATTTGCTCAATGAAAAAGTAATACGCTTCGCGAAAGTTGTAATAGGAAGCTAATTCATATCTGAAAGTTCATTCACGGGATAATCTATACCATGAGCACCAAAAGAGATTTTTACGAAATACTGGGCGTAAACAAATCAGCTACCGCCGAAGAAATAAAGAAAGCCTACCGCAAAGTAGCCATTCAATATCATCCTGATAAAAACCAGGGTGATAAGGCAGCTGAAGAAAAATTTAAAGAAGCCGCCGAAGCCTATGAAATATTAAGCAATCCGGAAAAGAGAGCTAAGTATGATCGATTTGGTCACGCCGGAGGAAATGCTGGTTTTGGTGGCCATGATATGAACATGGAAGACATCTTCAGCCAGTTTGGTGACGTATTTGGTGGAGGTGGCGCGTTTGAAAGCTTCTTTGGTGGAGGAGGTTCACGTGGTGGAAAACGCCAGCGTAAAGGTTCTAACTTAAGAATCAAACTCAAGCTTACACTCGAAGAAGTTGCTGCAGGAGTTGAAAAGAAAATAAAAGTTAACAGGTTAGTACGTGCTGAAGGTGTGACCTTCAAAACTTGTCCTACGTGTCAGGGTGCTGGCCAGGTTAAACGTGTTGTTAATACCATGCTGGGCCAGATGGTTTCGGCCACTACATGTTCTGCCTGTGATGGTTCAGGTCAAATTATTGACAAGCGTCCTTCTGGTGTAGATAGCTCAGGCCTTGTTTCAAAAGAAGAAGTTATCAATGTAAAAATACCTGCCGGTGTTGGCGATGGCATGCAACTCTCTATGAGTGGCAAGGGAAATGAAGCTCCCGGGGGTGGCATTGCAGGCGACTTACTTATATTAATAGAGGAGCAGGAAGATCGCTTCTTAAAGCGCGATGGCAACAACCTGGTTTACGACCTATACCTTAATTTCATTGATGCCGTCTTAGGCACTTCCGTTGAAGTTCCTTCAGTTGGCGGAAAGGTAAAAGTTAAGATCGAACCCGGAACTCAAAGTGGTAAAGTTCTACGTCTGCGAGGCAAAGGTTTGAAAGATGTAAATGGCTATGAAACCGGAGACCAACTCATCTATATAAATGTATGGACACCTAAAAAGTTAACTGCCGAAGAGAAGGCAAAACTGGAGTCTCTTCGCCAATCTCCTAACTTCGAACCCCATCCTGATGCCAGCGAAAAGGGATTTTTTGAACGAATGAAGGAATTCTTTTAAAGAAGCGCCTATAATTTGAAAATAGTTATAACTCATTTACCAATACACCCGTATAACTCCATTTATACGGGTATTTTTTTGCGTTTTTTACTCAAATCTTACAAGTAGAAACTTTAAAAAGAGGAGCGCGTATCAATTCAGATGCAAAGGAATTTTTGGTTAACAATATTTGGAGTAGGGCTTACAGCCATCGCATTTGGCCAGGTGAAGAAACAATTCACAGTAGAAGATGCCCAATCTTGTCAGAATATTAAGCTTTGTCTTAAAGCTAATAGTGGCAATTGCTTCATTAAACCAAGCCAAAACACCGATATCCTTAACGTCTTCAGTAACCAGGATGAAGGTGATTACTCTCACAACTTCCGTCGCGAAATTAAAGGCAAGACCTGCGAAGTACTTCTAAAGCTCGACGAAAATCAAACCGAAGGCGTAAGCCAATCTATCTCAACTCGTTTTTTCGGAGCAGAGAATAACAATGCAGATCATTTCTGGAAAATGTATCTGACCGATGCCAAACCTTATTCTCTTGAACTTACTTATGGCGTAGGCACGGCCAACGTAGATTTATCAGGCCTTTCAATTCAAAAACTTAAAATCAATACCGGTAGCGCCGATGTTAACGTAGCTTACTCAAGCCTTGAGAACCAGGTTGATATGGATACTTTTTTTATTAAGGTAGACCTTGGTTCTGTTAATGTTAAAAATCTCAATCTGTCACGCTCGCGTTACATGGTAGCCGATGTTGGATTCGGCAATATGCTACTTGATTTCAGTAAAAGACCTTTGATCAGTAATAAAATAAAAGGAAGTGTTGGCGCCGGAAATCTTGTTATTATTCTACCCGGTGAAGACACTCCCGTTCTGGTTAAAATTCATGATTCATGGTTGTGTAGCGTAAAGATGCCGAGCTACCTTAAAAAAGTAGATGACACAACCTTCGCCAACGCCGCTTACAAGAAAAACTCCAACAACACACTCACCTTCGATCTTGATGTTTCCATGGGTAACATCATTTTTAAAGAACACTAAAATCTTTCTTACAGTATTGTAATTTCATAGTCATCTTTTGGACTAATTTGCCCAAAAGAAAAACTGTGGAAGCATTAACAGCCACCGGAGTAACCAAACGTTACACCAACCACCTGGCCCTGGATCACATCAGCCTCACTATTCCCGAGAAAACAATTTTCGGATTACTAGGTCCTAACGGCGCTGGTAAAACAACTTTAATACGAATCATCAATCAAATCATTAATGCCGATGAAGGAGACATTTCTCTTTTTGGAGAAAGATTGACTTCAAAGCATATTGGCACAATAGGCTATCTGCCCGAAGAACGTGGCCTATATAAAAAACTTAAAGTAGGCGATCAGCTCATTTACCTCGCACAACTAAAAGGTCTCAGTAAAAAAGAAGCTACTGATAAAAGTAAGCACTGGATCAAAAAATTTGAGGTCACTGACTGGTGGAATAAAAAGGTAGAAGACCTCAGCAAAGGCATGGCTCAAAAAGTGCAGTTCATCAGCACCGTTATGCATGAACCAAAACTTATCATTCTTGATGAACCATTCTCTGGTTTCGATCCGGTAAATGCACAGCTCATCACAAAAGAAATACTGGAGCTGAAAGAAAAAGGCTGTACCATTATTTTCTCAACCCATCGCATGGAAACTGTTGAAGATTTATGCGATCACATAGCACTCATTAACAAGTCCAAAAAAATATTAGAAGGAACCAAGAAGCAGGTTCGCGATCAGTATAAAACAAATACCTATACTGTTGAACATAAAGGTTCGTTCAATTTCAATAATGGTCACTTCAAAATTCTAAATCAATCTGTTGTAGAAGACAACCATTACACATCTCTTGTAAGTTCGACCATAAGCTCTACACCAAATGATTTATTGCGCGAGCTTATCGATCTAACCGAAGTGCAAAGTTTTCAGGAAAAAATACCAACCATGAACGAGATCTTCATTAACCTGGTGAAAGGAGGAAGCGATGAATAAAATAATATTAATCATCCAGCGCGAGTTTCTGAACCGAGTTCAGAAGAAATCGTTTCTGATTGCTACGATTGTTATCCCGTTAATTTTTCCCAGCATTATTGGT
>DATCRE010000495.1:0-3883 GCA_036569145.1 Cyclobacteriaceae bacterium | reverse complement strand
CCAAGTCATTTTTTCAAATTTATTTTATGAACAGAACCACTTTTTAATGGGTTTTTTCAACAGTTTTATGAATTGCCATGAGCATTACAGAGTCAAACCTGAAAAGTCATGTTGTTAATTTAGAATGAGTATAAATTAGATCATGTTTTCGCCCAAAAATCAATTGAATGAGTCCTTTTGAATACGTCATCGTCCTTGTTTCTATAATTCTTGGTTTAGGTATCACAACTATTCTTACGGGCCTTGCCGAGCTTATCAAACATAAACGATTCAAGTGGTACACGCCTTACTGTACCTGGCTTCTACTCGTCTTCATTTTGCATATTCATGAATGGTGGGTAAGCTACTCTCTTAAGTCTGTGCAGGCGTGGCATCTGCCCATGTTTCTTTTTATCATTCTCTACCCTATTAATTTATATGTGTTGGCTCATCTTCTGTTTCCGTCTGATGCTAAAGAAGAATTCAATCCCCGAGAGTTTTATTTTAACAATTACCCGAAGTTTTTTATCTGTGCCATCATAGCCTTGGTACTCAGTATCATTCATAACCTTACCATAGAACCCTTTCAGGTACACGATACGCTGGCAATGATTGGTAGAGTGATTCAAAGCAGCATAGCCGTCCTCTTACTGGTACTACTCCTTACTAAAAACAGAAGTAACCTGGTGCATGTGGCGGTTGCTGTGTTTCTTATAACAATAGTACTCATCAGTCTCGTCGTTACACAAGACAGCCTTACCATTGAAAACTGACTTTATTTAGACCACCCCTCTTCAATGCCAAGTCCAAACAAAGCGAAGTCATATTTAACAGGATCTGTTGGGTCAATCTTTCGTAGATTTTGAGTAAGCTCTAAAACAGTTTGCCAGTCGGTTTGTTTTCGTTTGATCAACTTTAGCTTTCGCGCAACACGATCAACATGAAGATCGCACGGGCAAACCAATTGTGATGGTGAAATACTATTCCAGATACCAAAGTCAACACCACGCTTGTCATTACGAACCATCCAACGCAAGTACATGCTAAGGCGCTTGCAGGTAGATTTTCGAAGTGGTGATGCTACATGTTTTTTTGTACGAATCGGGTGATCTTCTAAACTGAAGAAGAGATTATAAAAATTAACAAGACCGCCCTCAATAGTTTCTGCATCGGCTGATACGATAAAAGCTTCTTCAAGCGAATTATGCTTTTTATAGAACCACCGAAGAAACTCTATGAAGTAAAGCGTGTCCGTTGCATTGAAGGTACGATGCTTAAAACTTAAAAAAACCTTAAGATCTTTCGCTGTGTGATTCATTATAAATTGATGCGGATCATCATCCATCATCGACAATAACTCTTTACACTTTCTTATAATAGTAACACGTTGTCCCCACGCAAGTGTAGCAGCAAACAATCCTGCAATTTCAATATCCTGCTTTTTAGCAAACTGATGAGGTATTCCAACAGGGTCATGTTCTATAAAATCACGCTGATTATAGTAATCTGATTTTTCATTCAGAAAGTCCTTCAACTCTTCAGGCTTAAATTTGATTACCTTTTTCAATGCTAATTTTTTCTGCAAGCTACTCTACAATTACGATATTATCTGCACCACACTTTTTCACACTCAACCTTCTTAAAATAAAAGACGTTAACAGGAATTGAAACTCCTTATATATCGATCGACTATACTCAGTGTTTAATCTTTTTTTAATTTTTTAAATCCATCCAAAAATTATGAACCTGAAAAACATGCTTAAAGTGTGCATATTGCTTGCACTTTCTTTTACGTTGACACAATGCACCATTGTGCGTCCCGGAGAAGTAGGAATTGTTCAACGATATGGCGTTATAAAAGGAGAGCCCATTACCCAGGGAATAAAATGGTATGGTCCGATTTCTTCCACAATTGTTAAAATCAATACTCGCACAGTTGAAAGCTTTAACAACTTACCACTCCCAAGCAAAGAAGGTTTAAGTGTCACGACAGAAATAAGTCTTTTATATCATGTAAACCCTGCGAGTGCAAAAGAAGTTTATACTCGCTTCGGACGAAACTATGAAGAGGTAATGGTGCTTAGTAATTTCAGGGCTACGGCCAGGGAAGTATCTGCACGTTATTATGCCAAGGAACTTTATGCCACTGAGCGAACGAGAATTGAAAAGGCAATTGCTGATGAATTATCAACCCACATATCTCAGTATGGTTTTATTGTTGATGCTGTTCTGCTGAAGGATATCCTCCTCCCCACTCAATTAACACAAGCTATTGAAAGCAAAGTGAATGCTGAACAAGCAGCATTGCAAATGGAGTTTGTTGTAGAGAAACAAAAGAAAGAAGCTGAGCGACTGGTTATTGAAGCTGAAGGTATTAAAAAAGCTCAAACTATTATTAATGAATCGCTCACCGACAAGTTGCTTCAATACAATAATATTCAAATGCTCAAGAGCCTGGCGAACTCAGTCAACGCCAAAGTTATTGTGACTGATAGCAAGACTCCTCAACTCATGATTGCTCCGGATAGTCATTAAAGTCAAATTCCCCTAGTTTAACATAGTGAAACCATCTTAAATGTTTGAGGGTGGTTTTTTCATTTGAGTTTCATTCACAATCAATCTAATTGCGATTTGAAAAAATTTTGATGTACAATTAAAATGATTGTACTGAATGATATCAGTAGATTAGTAGCGATTTAAAGATTTTGAATTCTAACCCCAAATAAAAAATAGTAACGGCATGAAAAAATGGTTAATAAGAATTTCATTAAGTATTGTAGCCTTGTTATTGATTGTTTTACTATATGTGCTTCTCACCTTCCCTACCGTTATGGCAGGTATGGTATCAAAAACAGTCTGCTCTTGTGTGTTTGTTACAGGACGGACAGTTGAAAGTGTCAAAGAAAAAGAATTACAGGTTTTTCCTGGCTTATCCAACGCTGGAATAGATGTTAATAGCCAGGACTCTACTGTTACAGCTTCCATTCTGTGGAAATCCAGCAAAGCCATTTTCAGAAAAGGATTGGGTTGTACTTTATTATCTGAAAGATCAGAAGCTGAAGTGCGAAACCAAAAGATAAATCTTGCTCCCGCACCTGACAATACAGATTCTATTGCATGGCCTACTGGCAATCTGGTTTCAGACACAATTATGCCTGGAGTTAATTATGCAGCGGTAAAGAAAGCTATTGAGAATGCCTTCACCGATGCAGATCCTGCAAAGCCAGTTTACACGCATGGCGTTGTTGTTGTATATAATGGCCAGTTGATTGGAGAAAAGTATGCAGATGGATTTAATCAGAACTCAAGACTAATGGGTTGGTCTATGACTAAAAGTATAACCAATGCCATGGTAGGCTTGATGGTTAAAGATGGAAAGTTAAACATAGAAGATCCCGCTCCGGTAACAGAGTGGCAACACGATAATCGAAAAGAAATAACACTTAATAATTTACTTCAGGCCAGTAGTGGATTGAGGTGGTCAGAATCATATTTTATTCCTACTTCTGATTTTCATAATATGTTTATAAGGAGTGACGATAAAGGAGCCTATGCTGCAAGCTTACCACTCAAACATAAACCTGGAGAGTACTTTGAATACTCCAGCGGCTCAACAAATATTCTCGCCAGGATCGTAAGACAAACAGCTGGCGACGATCAATATTATCGGCTTCCTTATGAACGCTTATTCTATAAAATAGGAATGACTCACGCTATTATTGAACCTGATGCTTCCGGAACATTTGTTGGCTCGTCATACAGTTTTGCCAGCGCACGCGACTGGGCAAGATTCGGACTGCTCTATTTGAATGATGGTGTATGGAATGGCGAGCGAATTCTTCCTGAAGGTTGGGTAAAGTATTCATCAACGCCTGCACCTGCTGCTAAGAAGAGACAATACGGC
>DATCRE010000494.1:0-2339 GCA_036569145.1 Cyclobacteriaceae bacterium | reverse complement strand
GAATCAGGTAAGGGAAAATGGCATTGAGCAGGAGAAATGAAAACAGTACCTGGAATCCTAACATAATCATTCTGTCGAAGCCTTGATTGCGTCGTTGTGTTATCAGGTAGAGCGCATAGGTTAATGCTGTTAAAAAGCTGTAACCCAATTCCAGCGCAGAGTTATAACCCATAAGAACACAACTGATGGTACAGAATCCAACGGCTATCCACTGCAATACAGTCATCTTTTCTTTTAATAAGAGATAACCTAGTATAGCCGTTATAACAGGACAAATGAGATAGGAGAACGAAGCCGTTTTAATATTAACGTTGTTGACAATGTAAATAAACGTGAGCCAGTTAATGGTTAGTAATGCACCGCCGGTCAAGGTTAAAATAACGGTCCCCCACTTTTTTTTCGACTCCAATGAATTGAAAAATGCCCACTGAGTTTGTAAGTCTCTCCGTTTGAAACCGAAGATTACAATCAATAAAATGACAGAAGAAAACAGAATTCTAAAATAGAGTATCTCACCCGAAGAATATTCTATGAGTTTACGTAATAGCAGGGGGAAAAATCCCCAGATAACAAATGCTGAGATAGCGGCGGCGTAATGCTTCTGATTGTTCATAGCGGTCGCCAAGATAACAATTTACTTTAAGTCAACTCTATTGGAGTGGTCTTATTAAGCAGGCGGTTGTTACGGATTTTTTGTTGTCCCGGACGGGTAAGTTTGATATGAAATGTACGCTTATGATATATAGGAGCAACAGCCTTGATTAATCCTCTGGCTTCAAGGTCAAGTTTAACCTGAAGTATGTGCCACGCAATTTCACTTTCAATTACATCTGGAATGAGTTGCCTGGCTTTTTCAAGTATGTGATTTATGGTGTGATCTTCATCACTATCCAGAATATCAAAAATTACATTGCAGTATATTTCATACTGAATTTTAGACATCACTACGCCTTTCTTTCCATCCGGGCGAAGTGTTAGTATCACTTCCTCACCTTGTTTCATTTCGCCTTGTATTTACCCTGAATTATACTTACGGCTTCAACGTGCAATTAATAGAAATGATTTCTTAAAAATGGTGGACAAATCAAAAAAACGTTCTCATTACCAGCTTTTTAGGTAATTTTTAACAATTCATAGACCAAAAAAAGACGTTATATGCCCCTTGTCAAAAGGCCTATAAACAGCATTTACATTCTTCTAAAGAACTCTTCAACAGCAATTGATCTAACAATGGATAATTATTGACTGTTAAAGCATGAGCGATTGACGTTTTTATTTCTGAAGTACCATCACATCATTCATCATAAAGGTCTCGCCCTCGTCAGCAACAATATTGTAAACTGATTGCTTCTCGCCTTTATATTCTGTCTTATCCAGCACCTGGTAGTTTTCATATTCATGGGTTGCCTCGTTAAAGCAAAGAATATTATCCCCCACAGCAATCAGCTTCATGTTCTTCGACCCGGCATCGGTAAGCATAGGATGATTGGGCGTTGCTTCAATTGTTTTTACACTAAGATGTATTTCATTATCGGTTGAATGATGAACACAAATAAGTGTAAGCTTAATGAGGGCATAGTTCCTGGCATCGTGTGTAGTCAATTCTTTTACTTTAATCATCATTCGCTTCTTCGATTGTGGATCTATAGCTTCAACTTCATCGCCGGGTTTTACAGATCTCAATTCCTTCTTCAAGCCATTGCGAAGTGTTACAAGCTGATCTCCCGGAAAGCAAATATCATTACCATACGTTGCTGACTCCTTGCTTAAGTCTTTGCCCTGATTTAATGACTTGTATTGCTGAAAGCTCAGCTCCTTCGAAAGGATGTAAGACAGCTTAAGAATAAAATTTTCTTCAACTTTATTGATGGCATGAATGTCTTCAAAATATTTCTCCCACACTTTACCATCAGCTGTGAAGTTGGGCACTATAGCTTTGTAAATTTTTCCTTTCTCGTTAGTATAGAATACGAAGAGACCTAGCTCCTGCATTCCAACTTTCCCGATGAGTTTATATAAGTCAATTCGTTTTTTCAATCCATCATCTCCTGTTACAAAATAGGGTTTCTTCATTTCGTAACGATCAAGGATATAGGCGTTCTCGAATTTCACATAGGTATCCTTATCAAGATCTTTTATCTCGAAAGTTTTAGCTTTCTCGTACTCCTCCATGGTTAATGGTCTTGGATTAACAACATCCTGAGCAAAGAGTATAGGGCTATAAAACAGAGCCAGGGCAACAGTAATGATATAACGCATCTTCATCATTTCTTTTATGATACTTGTTTAAACGCTTCAGCAAAAAATTGCATTTCTTCCATCGTGCCAATGCTTACGCG
>DATCRE010000493.1:0-2293 GCA_036569145.1 Cyclobacteriaceae bacterium | reverse complement strand
CCTTCAGCACCATGTGCATGTGCAGCTACGTGCATACCATAATCTTTAGCTGTTTCAATGATGGCTTTCATTTCTTCCTCTGTAAACTGAGGACCCGAACCATCTTTGGCAATGCTTAACACACCACCGGTAGCTGTAATCTTGATGAGATCAGAACCTTCTTTATAACGCTGACGCACGGCCTGGCGAGCACCTTCCACTGAATTGACAACACCTTCATTTGGCCCGGGATTACCCATCAAATCTTTTCGATAACCATTGGTAGGATCTGCATGACCGCCCGTTGACGCAATGGCTTTGCCCGCTGTAAAAATTCTGGGCCCGATAACCACTCCCTGGTTAATGGCATTACGCAATGAAATATTTACACCTGTACCACCCAGATCGCGAACGGTTGTGAATCCGGCAAGCAATGTTCGTTTAGCATATACTGTTGAACGAAAAGCAACATCAGCATCATTAAGTGTAAACTCCTGTAGTTGCTGATCCTTATTTGTTTCACTTTCTAAATGAACGTGCATATCAATCAAGCCAGGCAGTACTGTTTTAGTACTCAGATCCAATAAGTTGTCAGACTCACCCGCTTTTGAAAAACCTTTTTCTATACTCACTATTTTATTACCCTCCACTACAATAGTCATTTGTGACTGCACTGCATTTGATTTTCCATCTATGAGATTGCCACAATGAATAAATGTTTTCTGAGCATTAACCTGACTGGTTAATAGTATGAGAAAAAAGAATAAAAAGTTTTTCATACGAGATTGATTCTACTTCTTCAAATATTTTTCTGTAAGCTTTTTCAGGTTTTCCATTTCATCATCACCCATTGTTGCTGTGCGCACATGCAACAACAAGTCGAACATCACTTCCTGATCATAGCCCAGGTTAGATGCTATCTTAGAGCAGAATAAAATTTCTTCTTTGTACATACGCTCATCAATCTTCATAAGCTGCACCAGGCTGAAGATATAGTTGAACTTCTGGTCGTCGGTAAGATTTTTAGGAATGATTAATTCATGTCGCTTACCAAAAAGCGGATGAACTTCATCAGGAAAAATACCGTTAGCTCGTCCAATGTTGATAATGTAATTTTTCTCCCGATCAGCAACAGTACCATCAATCTGGGCGAGACTGATTAACAATTTCATTTGATTAAGCTGAGGCATTATATTAAAAATTAAAAATCTGTATTCCTTATTTAAACCACCACCAACCTACCAACTAAATAACAAATAACCAATAACTTTATGACCAATGAATTTCCTGGCTCACATTTATCTTTCTGGTAATGATCCCGACATAATGGTTGGTAATTTCATAGGCGATTTTGTAAAGGGCCGAAATCTGGAGGAACAATTCGGCGCTAAGATTGCCAGGGGAATAGAATTACATCGGGCCATTGATGAATTCACTGACAGTCATTCTATTGTACGTGAAAGTAAATTAAGATTAAGATCCGGATACGGACACTATGCACCGGTTATTGTTGATGTTTTTTATGATCACTTCCTGGCAAAAAACTGGAACGACTATAACGACTTGCTGCTGCCCGACTTTGCTGAACAGACTTATCAAACGATAGAAAACTTCACAATGATTTTACCAGAGGATGTAAAGCGAATGCTTCCTTATATGATACGCGGTAACTGGCTCGTTAACTATGCACGTATTGAAGGCATTCAAAGAGCGCTAACAGGCATGTCGAGACGAACAAAGTTTAATTCCAGGATGGATGAATCCGTCAATGATCTTCGCGCACATTACAATGATTTTAAAAAAGAATTTGAAACATTCTTTCCTGAACTCGCTGCTTTTAGCAAAACTTTTATCAACAGTTAACAAGTCAAATTCATTAAAAACTATTTTTATATTTTTAAACACGTATGCATAACGATCCTGAATTAAACGGAAAATACCTGGGTACCATTTCACAGGATTTTGTTAAAGTTTCTGACATTCTCAAAGAAGCGTCCTACCAGATACGAACACATGGCTTTTCAGAGTGTCCTATCTTTCCGGTTTGTAAAGAAGAACAACCCATCGGGCAACTTCTTCTCGGCATGGCACGAATGGAAACGGCATGGCATTATTATGCATCTTACCTGGACGAATTTATTCAACGCGGCCTAGTTGAGAATGAAGATGAATTTAAAGCAGCTTACAAAGATCCGGATGAATTCTGTTGCTTATTTGTAGTCGATAAAGAGTTTACAAATTTTGTTTTCATACCTTATCCTGAAGATTAGCTTGAAACCTAGAATCCTTGAACTATAATTCATAATCACATCGC
>DATCRE010000492.1:0-3206 GCA_036569145.1 Cyclobacteriaceae bacterium | reverse complement strand
GGAAAACCGGCATAAGCCATTAAAAGATTGCCTAACGCCACTAAAACAGATAGAAACCAGAATGTTTTGAAGATTCTCAGAGCCATGCTAAAAATGAATTTGGGGGCAAAAATAGCTTATTTTGTCTCTTCACAAATTGTGAGTTGGGATTCGTTAGCAGTAAAAAGTTAAAAGTTAATTGTAGTTTACAGGCTGCAATTCAGAAAAATGGTCTTACCAGGATGGCTTAATTGGCGAGCGCTTCATGACCTTGAAGGGCTAAACTTATTTTATATTCTCGTTCCTGGTGTTATTACCTGGGGTTGATTGAGGGAATTGATTTTGTTTATCAACAGATAAAACGAAAGGATTAAAATTCTGTTCGATTCTAAAATTTAGAATCACTCCTTTCTGATTGGACATCAAAAAGGAGTGATTGTTCTCTATTCGTATCTCAATGACTTCACGGGATCGTTCGTTGCTGCCCTAAATGATCTGTAACCTACAGTCAGTATGGCAATCATCATGGTTAAACCAAAACCCAACAAAAATATTCCAGGCCCCAGCGTTATTTTATAGGCAAAATCATTCAGATATTGTTTCATAAGATACCATGCCAGTGGTGCCGAGATAACAAAGCCAATGAAAATGAGTATAACAAATTCTTTGGTGAACATGGTTATAATGCTGTTAACCGATGCACCTAAAACTTTACGAACACCAATCTCTTTCGTTTTTTGATTCGCCATAAATGTAACCAGGCCGAACAATCCTATACAGCCAATAAGAATTGAGATTGATGTAAAGATGGTAAGCAACGTAGACATCCTGGCATCACTCTCATAAAACTCTTTAATGTTCTCATCCAGAAATTCATAACTGAATATATGTTTGGGATATGCAACCTCCCACTGCTTCTGAATACTCTGGATTGCAGATTGAAAATTTTTAGGATTGATGCGCACAGCAAGCGTACGGAAGTGTCCTCTGCGATTAAGTAGAACTGTTGGCTCTATTGCATTATGTAATGACATGGTGTGAAAATCTTCCACTACTCCTGTAACCGGATAGAGTTTTCCCCATACTCGAATTCGTTTACCAACAATGGCTGACGGATCTGCAAACCCGGCAACTTTTGTAAATTTTCTATTGACAACAAAGCCAGTGATTGAATCTAAGTCGCCGAGACCTTTCCCTGAGATTAATTTCAATGCAAACAAGTCAATGTAATTTCCGTCAACAGCTTTTACCTGCGTATCCTTTCGTTGTTCGTCACGCTCACCTTCCAGGATAAAACCTGTACCGCTTACATGACCTGCCGATGGTGCATCGTTACAAAGGCTGGCCAACTCAACACCAGGCATTCTTGTAATTTCATTTTTGAGCGTACGCATCGTACTTCCATTACCTTCAGCAACAGGCTTCACTTCTTCACGCTCAGGTATTGGCACAATGATGATGGCATCCTGCCTAAAGCCGAGTTCCTGCGAACGGAAGAAATTGGTTTGCATGATGATGATAATGGTGCCCATAATGAGCAACTGCGAGATGGAGAATTGAAATACGACGAGCCCTTTTCGTAAAAAATATCCAAATGATGATCGGTTGCTGGTATCATTTTTCATAACAAGAGCAGGCTTATACCCTGACATAATAAATGCCGGATAAATACCTGACAAGATTGAAACGCTTACAAATACCAAGAACAAAAACAAGATCAACGAAGTATTATGAAACAGATCAATTGATAGCTCCATCTTCATGAACGTGTTTAAATACCCGAGAGCAAACTGGGCAATGCTGATAGAAAGCAATACTGATATAAATGTTACTAACGCAGTCTCGCCCAAGAACTGACTCATTAATTGGAAGCGTGAACTGCCTAATGTTTTTCGAATGCCAACTTCCTTCGATCTTTTAATGGCTTCGGCTGTTGAAAGATTGATAAAATTAATGCAACCTGTAATAATCAGAAACACACCAATAATAATCATGGCGGTGATACCCGCTTTATTGATAGCGTTATCGCTATACGTTCCATAATGTTCATCAAAATGCATTTCACTTAGTGATTGGATAACAAACAATTCTTTATCGTAATTATCTTCACCAATATATTTGTTTGTAAAACCTTCCATTCGTTTTTCAAGCTGACTAACGGATACACCTTCCTTCAATAAAAAATAACATTGGTTATTGCTATTGATACTATTCCATCCGTCACTCTCAGTCGCCTTGCGTACGGTTTCATACGAGAGAAAAAGTGTAAATGGTAAATCGGTATTGGCAGGATGATTTTCAACAATAGCCGAAATTTTATATTCTACATCTTCATAAGAGATTACTTCGCCGATAGCATTACTTCTTCCAAAATATTTGATAGCGAGATTTTCAGAAATGACAGCTTCATTCGGCTCATCAAGACCTTTTATAGGATCGCCTGCTATTGCATGTTGACTAAAAATATCAAAGTAAGAAGGCTCAGTATAAACTATACCGTTTTCCTCTTTAAACTTAATGGGCTCACCATTACGCTGAGGTATAGACACCACACCGCCCTCCTTATAATGCGTAAAAACTACCTGCTCGGCTTCAGGAAAATCTGTACGAAACGCAACGGGTAATGGTGTGGGTACACCGGGTGTATAAAATTTATCTTCGTTACCATCTGATTGTGTAACTACTCTATAAATGCGTTTATAATTTGCATGATACGTATCAAAACTTATCACGTGCGTAATAAGCAGGAAGAGTATGATGCTGCCGCTCACAGCCAGCGTTAATCCGCCAATATTAAAGAAGGCACTGCTTCGCTGACGTACGAGATTTCTGAAGGCGGTTTTAATATAGTTTTTGAACATAGCAGACAAAATATACTGACGTTGTTCCAAGATAAGTGCCAGTTGGAGAAATCATCAAATTGAAATGGAAACATCGTTCTGAAAAATATTCAATGTTCGAAATGAGCATCAATCCGTCCGGTGTCGGACAGAAGATACCGCAGATCGGGGTAATAGATCAACAGCAAAGAATTCAAATTATTCTTTAACAACTCATTAACAGCGACAGAAAAATGAATATTACATCTTGAATAAAAAATAATAGTTATGAAAGCTTTTTCCGTTCTTCTCGTTTTTATCAGTGGATCATCATTCGGCCAGTTTGTATTTCCGGAGTTGAGTCCTGAAAGCAGTATTCACCAACGGGTTGGTTATACGATGCTTGAT
>DATCRE010000491.1:0-12190 GCA_036569145.1 Cyclobacteriaceae bacterium | reverse complement strand
CACTTGAACTAAAGCTCTTTGGCAAAACACTCGTTAAGAAAGAACATCTTGACAAGACACATGCTTTTTATGAAAAGTATGGGCCAAAGACTGTTATCATTGCCAGGTTTATTCCTATTGTAAGAACGCTGGCTCCTTTTGTGGCAGGTGTTGGTACCATGCTTTACAGAACATTTATAACCTACAGTCTTGCAGGTGCTGTGCTGTGGGTGGTAGGTGTTACATGCGCAGGTTACTATCTGGGTGAAATACCAATCATAAAAAACAATTTCGAGAAGGTAGTTATAGGCATTGTGCTTGTATCTGCTATGCCTATACTATTTCAGTTGGCAAAGGGTTATTTTTCAAAAGCTAAAGCTAGTTGAGAATCGATCAGGCAGGACTGTTCGTTAGAATTAATTCCTTCATAGCATCAAACGTTTTTTGTTTCAATGCAGGAATGTCCTGGATTGTAAGACCTAGCGTTTCTATTTCTTTTCCAACAACAATTTTAACCTTACCATGTTCAATATAAGCTTTACCGGGAGGCATTAATTTTCCGGCACCAATAACAACCATTGGTAAAATGGATTGTTGTGCATCAATGGCAATGCGAAAGGCGCCATCATGAAAAGGCTGAAGTGGTTCAGCTGAACGGTTCTGTGTTCCTTCAGCAAAAATCAAAATAGAAATACCATCGTTTAGTATTTGCTTGAGCTTGTCAATACTTTTCTTCCTGCTCTGCGGGCTTGATCGGTCTACAATAACAGCAGCGGCTTGCGCTATCCATCCAAACACGGGTATTTTTAAAAGTTCTTTTTTAGCTAAAGGTCTGAACTCCCCTGGTATAGTAAGACACAAACCGGGTATATCTAAATATGACGTATGATTACTGATGTAGATAAAAGCTTTGTCTTTCTTAAAGTTTTCACGACCGTATGATTTGTAACTAATGAAATTAAGCTTGCTGAAGATCCACGACCAGAGCCAAAGAAATTTATATCCTATCCATCCAAACTTACGTCCGAAGAAAAATGGAATGATAATGCCGGGAAGCAACACAATCATAAAAACAATAAACACAGTAAGCACCCATACCGTGTAAAGTTTATTAACGAGATAATGAAATGTCTTCAAGCTTTAGGATTAAAAATTCTCGAAAGTTCTTAAAGTTTGTGAAACAAACAAGCGGGTTTTAATGAATGGTTTAATCTATTGCAACAGAGTCGTAAGTAACATTCATTTATTGTTACGCTACAATGAATTCCTGATGATGTTAATTCTTCTTTAACACAGCCATGTAAAAACCATCAAAGCCATCGGACGGCCAGATACGTTTCTCCTCAATCAATTCAAATTTACCGGGGTTTGCTGCTAAAAATTGCTGTACCTGTTTTTCATTTTCTCCGGGTAAAATACTGCACGTAGAATAAACCATGAGCCCGCCTTTTTTCAACATTGCACTATACTCTGTTATAATTTTCTGTTGCAGCGTTTTTACTTCTTCAATATAGGCCGCTGATAATTTCCACTTTGCATCAGGATTTCGTTTCAAAACGCCAAGCCCTGAACATGGCACATCAAGCAGCAAACGATCAGCTGAATTCTCCTGGCGTTTAATGGACTTTGACGACTCTATTATTTTTGTTTCAACGTTACTCACTCCTGCCCGACGACCACGTTTTTTAGTTTCTTCCAATTTCCATTCTTCATTATCCATGGCAATGATGCGTCCTTTATTTTTTAGCAACGCTGCCAGGTGAAGTGTCTTTCCTCCTGTACCTGCACAAGCATCAATAACGCGCATGCCAGGTTCGCATCGTAAAAAAGGTGCAATGAGTTGTGAGCCTGCATCCTGAACTTCAAAGAGACCTTCCTTGAATTGTGGAAGTTTAAAAACGTTATACCACTTCTCTAACAACAAGGCATCAGGAAAATCTGGCGACGTTTCTGTTTTAATGCCTTGTTCTGATAACAACGCTTTTAAATCGTCGCGGGTAATCTTAAGCGTATTGGCACGAAGAACAATATCAGCTACTTCATTCAGGGCAAGCATTTCTTTTTCCCATCGGTCAGCACCCAACTCACGCTCACCAATTTCATCCAGCCAATTGGGTATGGATTGCATGATTCTGCGATTCGATTTTATTTCTTCTCTTCGGGCTTCAATAGCTTTGGGCTTTACATTTTGAAATTCATCCCAGCGTGGCAGCTCATATTTATTAACCACACACCATGCACCAAACAATCCCCAGAAGTCATCGCCTTTAGCGCCCGATATTTCCTTATAAAACCGATAATTTCTTATGATGTCATAGATGGTTTCGGCTATGAACCGCTTATCATATTGAGGCCATTTAGGATTTATTTTCAATGTCTTTTCAATGACCTTATCAGCATAGCTGCCTTCAGATAAAATCTTTTTCAGTGCAGCAACAATAGGTGCTGATGTATTACGGTATAGTTTCATGGACCGCAAAGATAACATCTTACCGGGTATTTCACGATTCTGGCATTTGTGTAAAAATGACGGGTATTGTTCTTCAAAACTTTTATCTTGAATGCATTACGTAAACCTTCATTTTATGCAACGCAGAAATTTCTTACGCCAGAGTCTCACTGTCGCGGCCTCAACCTTTGCTTTGAGCAATACCTTTGGTTCTTCGTTAAAGGAATCTTCAATCACTCCATCCGAGAAAACTTTTCGACTTAACTATGCACCGCATGATGGCATGTTTGCCAATCACGCCGGTAAAGATTTTGTCGATCAGATCAAATTTATGCATGAGCAGGGCTTCCGTGGCATTGAAGATAATGGCATGTTACAGCGAAGTCTTGCCGACCAGGAAAAGATCGGTAAGACGTTGGCGCAATTAGGCATGACCATGGGTGTATTTGTTGTTGATGGCGGCGATAACTGGAAGACATCACTTACTACTGGCAAGCAGGAATTCAAGGATAATTTTATTAAAACCTGTAAGCTCTGCGTTGAAACAGCCAAGCGCGTTAATGCCAAGTGGATGACCGTTGTGCCAGGTTTTTTTGAAAATCATTTACCGCTTGACATACAAACTTCAAATGTTATTGATGCCCTCCGCCGTGGTGCAGAAATTTTTGAACCTCACGGATTGATTATGGTGCTCGAACCATTGAGTGATACACCTGAATTATTTCTTCGTCATGCCGATCAGAGTTATATGATCTGCAAAGCTGTAGGTAGCCCATCATGCAAAACGTTGTACGACATCTATCACATGCAACGCAATGATGGCGATCTTATAAAAACCATAGAAAGATGTTGGGATGAGATTGCATACTTCCAGATAGGCGACAATCCCGGAAGAAATGAACCTGGCACCGGCGAGATTAACTACAAAAATATTTTCAAATACATTTACGACCGTGGCTACAAAGGTATTATGGGTATGGAGCATGGCAACGCAAAACCTGGTAAAGAAGGTGAGCTTGCGCTTATCAAAGCTTACCGTGATAGCGACTCGTTCTAATCAATACTACCAGAGATAAATTAATTTACATTCTAACATTTTTCCATTGAAAAGATCTGCAAAGACTGCTTCGCTCATTAAGCTTGTTTTATTTTTTGGATGCCTTTATCAAATAAGTTTTGTTGTTGCACAAAGTGCTATGATCAGTGTTTCGTCACGTCATACGACAAACCTTAATGGTCAATGGAAAGCTATCCTCGATCCCACAGGCATCGGCACCTGGCGGCAAATCTGGAAAGAAGCGAAGCCGGTAAAGAAAACTGATTTCGTTGAATACTCTTTTGAAGGTGGCCCACTACTGCATGTGCCCGCAGACTTTAATACTCAACTGCCAGAACTCACATACATGGAGGGCACTGTATGGTACAAGAAAACTTTCAACTACACACTGCCCAAAGACAAGCGGTTGTTTCTTCATTTCGGTGCCATTAACTATGTAGCCGATGTTTACCTGAATGGCAATTTGCTCGGCAGTCATGAAGGAGGCTTTACACCTTTTCAATTTGAGATAACAGCAGCATTACGTGAAGGAGAAAACAACATTGTAGTTCGTGTTAATAATCAACGATTAAAAGACGGATTGCCCGGCACTGGTTACGACTGGTTTAATTACGGCGGCATCACTCGTGATGTAAACCTGGTTGAGACAGGTCATTCTTTTATTGAAGATTATTTTATTCAATTAAAGAGGCATTCATCAACAGAAGTGTTAGGATGGGTAAAGCTAAACGGAGGCAAACCCTCACAGCAAATTCAGGTAAGCATACCCGAATTGAAAGTGAACTACAAAACAACTTCTGATGCTGAGGGCAAAGCAGAGATTAAATTCTCGTCAAAATTCAAGTTGTGGTCGCCAGACAAACCAGTTTTATATAAAGTACATATTCAATGCGAGACTGACACAGTAATAGATGATATTGGCTTCAGAAATATTGAAGTACATGAAAACAAGATTACATTAAATGGAAAGCCTGTATTTTTAAAAGGAATAAACATTCACGAAGAAAATCCGATACGTGCAGCAAAAGCTTTCTCTGAATCAGATGCTTTAGTGTTGCTTACATGGGCTAAAGAATTGGGTTGCAACCTGGTTCGGTTATCACATTATCCACATAATGAATACATGGTTAAGCTTGCTGAAAAAATGGGCCTGATGGTTTGGGATGAGTTACCGGTTTATCAACACATTGAATTTGCAACACCTGGTGTAACCGACAAAATGAATCTGATGTTACGCGAAATGATTCGTCGCGATAGAAACAGATGTGGCGTTGTAATCTGGAGTTTATCTAATGAAACCTATTCGTTTACACCCAACCGTGATAAAGCGTTGATTGAACTTTCGAAGCAGTGCAAACAACTAGACTCAACAAGATTAACAACAATGGTTATTAACAATCAAGGTTATAACAATAATACATTTAATGTTACTGATACCCTTTATCGTTATGTTGACGTATTGTCACTGAACGAATACATTGGTTGGTATATTCCCTGGCAAGGAAAGCCACAGGATACGAAATGGAAATTTGTATGCAACAAACCCGTTATTATTTCAGAGTTTGGCGGCGAAGCACTTTACGGCAGCAATTACGGCCCAAAAGATGAAGCTGCATACTGGAGCGAAGAGTACCAGGAACAGATCTACAAAGACCAGACAACTATGTTTCGCACAACGCCTAATCTAAGTGGCGTGTGTCCGTGGATCTTGTTTGATTATCGTTCATTGGGAAGAATGCATCCTGTCTATCAAAATGGATGGAATAGAAAAGGATTACTTTCTGATCGTGGCGAAAAGAAGAAAGCCTGGTACATCATGAAGAAGTATTATGATTCAATCAGGAATGAATAATATGTCCTGCCAAGATTAATGTTTGCCATTACGAATTACCTGCTGATAAGCATCTTGTATTTTTTTTGCAGCCGTGAGTGGTGAGATCTGTCCATCCTTAACCTGCTGTTCAATTGCTTTTACTTCAGTATCACTGGCTATAAATTTTCTAAGATCATCAATCACCAGTTGATCAGTATAAGCATTCAACGATCTTATGTTTTGCTGTTGTCTGTTCAGATTAAAGAATCCAGATGCCAGCACCTGTTGATGATAGGTTAAAATCATTTTCCAGATTTCATCTATACCTGTATTGTTCAGTGCAGAACATGTAAGCACTTTAGGGCTCCAACCCGATGCAGGCGTTGGATAAAGATGAAGTGCATGTTGATACTCTGCCTGGGCAACAGTAGCTTGTTTAATATTATCACCATCGGCTTTGGTAATGACAAGCCCATCGGCCATCTCCATAATTCCTTTTTTAATGCCTTGAAGTTCATCACCAGCACCAGCCAACATCAGCAAGAGAAAAAAATCAGTCATATTTTTTACTTCTACTTCCGACTGCCCAACACCTACTGTTTCGATAATGATAACATCATAGCCTGCTGCTTCACAAAGCAACATTACTTCCCTCGTTTTGTTAGCAACACCGCCAAGCACTGTGCCTGAAGCAGACGGACGAATAAAAGCCATGGGATTTTTGGAAAGATCTTCCATGCGGGTTTTATCACCAAGTATACTTCCTCTTGTAAGCTGACTGCTTGGATCAACTGTAAGCACGGCTACTCTTTTACCAGAAGTAATAATATGATTACCCAGTGATTCAATTAATGTGCTTTTACCAACACCAGGTACACCTGTAATACCAATACGAATAGCGTTGCCAGTTTTCCCCAGAATAGACTCTAATAATTGAGCAGCAAGAAGCTGATCGTCTGGCAAACTGCTTTCAATTAATGTAATAGCCTGTCCCAGCACCACACGATTGCCCTGAGAAATACTATCCATGTATTGCTGAAGCGTGAGCTTTGGTTTCAAGGTTTGTCGCAAGAGCTTTAGTATTGAAGGGTTAAATTTCTAAATTTACTCCAATCATCCTTTTAATGCTAAAATGACAGGCACTACCTGTTATTTTCTGCATTGAATTTAAAACTATAAACCATGAAAAAATTCTGGCTCGATACTCTGTTAGCTACAATTTTCATCTTTATCGTCATGATCGGGGTATATAAGATTACTGACTTAAAAGTATTTAATGCCTTCGATCCTATATCCAATGCATTGGCAGATTTTGAGTTAAGCGACTATGGCTTTAGTCATTTTCGTCCTGAGCCAGACTCTTTGGAACGATCTATCATGGACCAGATTGTTCTTGTTAATATTGGTGAATTAGATCGCAGAAATTTTGCGCAGCTCTACCAGAATATTGTAAAATACAAACCACGTGCAATTGGAATAGATAGTTATTTTGATTGCGAAGGAGGACACTACACCGTCGAAGATTGTCCTCCACTAGCCGACACACTCGGAAATCTGATGCTTGCCGGAGCATTGCAATCAACGCCTAACCTTGTACTGGTTTCTAAGCTACTTCAAACCGATTCACTATCAGCTTTAGGTGACATTGATTTTTTTGATTCACTCGAAGTATCCGATGAAATGTTCAGAGCAAATGCACACATCGGATTTGCTAATCTTGTTACTGACGCAGACTATCAGGAAGATGTAAAGATTTGTAAAAGTTTTGTTCCCAAGAGAATGGTTGGCAAAAGAGAAGAGTTAGCATTTGCTGTGAAGGTGGCCATGCTTTACGATTCAGTTAAAACGAAAAAATTCTTAGCCAGAAATAATCCTGTTGAAGTTGTTAACTATAAAGGAAATTTTGAATTAGAAGATGTTAAACTCGCCAACCTGAAAAAACTGGATCTTGGTACAACGGACAAGTTAAGGAAGCTTGCTTTTTTTGCACTTGATGTTGATGATGTTATGCAAGAACGTTTTGATTCAACAGCAATCAAAGATAAAGTAGTGCTGTTTGGATACTTAGGAAGATACTTTGGTGACCCTGACTGGATGGATAAATTTTTTACACCACTAAATAAAAAGATTGGTGGTAGAGCAAACCCTGACATGTTTGGTCTCGTAATACACGCCAACATCATTGCGATGATTCTGAGTGAAGATTACATTGATGAGCTCTCAACCTGGCAAGAAGGAGTCATCGCCTTTATAATATGTTTTTTTAACGTGGCACTTTTTTCGGTTATCAACAGACGATGGCCGCTATTTTATGATGGTGTCTCCGTTATTATACAGGTAATTGAGATCGTTATATGTTCCATTATTGTTGTCTTTCTATTGGGCTATGGAGGATTTAAAAGTAGTCTTGGTATAACAATGGGAGCTTTAGCTTTGGTTGGACCCTGTTATGATATCTATGCAGGGTTGTTAAAGGCTGGTACAGATAAATTAAAGGAAATCTGGCTTACCAGAAAACAAAAACGTGTATTAAAGACATAAAGTATTGAAATTGTTAACTTTGTAATAAATCTATAGACATGAAAACCAACCTTTTGACTCTCCTTTTTGCAGTTGTAATTTCTGGCTACGCCGTAGCACAGGATTATGCCTTCAAAGTACTTGCGAATAAGGGAACAAATGAAGTTAAATCGGGCGACACCTGGGTGCCTTTAAAAGCAGGCGCCAGTTTAAAATCAAATGACGAAGTAAAATTAGCTGATAATTCCTATGTAGGTCTTGTACACTCCAGTGGCAAACCTATGGAGTTAAAGAAAGCCGGTAACTATAAAGTTGAGGCTCTCGAAAAAGAAGTTCCTAAAGGTTCCAGCGTATTATCAAAATACACTGACTTTATCTTAAGCAGCAACTCAGCTGAAGCCAAGAAAAACAGACTTAGCGCTACAGGGGCTGTGCACCGTGGTGAAACGTATGCCATTCAGTTAATGCTTCCTGAAAATCAACACTCTGGTATTTATAATAATGCTGCCATCATCAATTGGGAAGGAACGAAAGTAGCTGGCCCTTATATTGTAACGTTGCGCAATATGTTTGACGATGAATTAGCCAAGTTTGAAACACCTGAAACAAGCTTCCAGGTCGATTTGACAGATCCTAAGTTCGCTAAAGAAAATGCCATACTTGTTGAGGTTAAATCTAAGGCTGACCCTAAACAGGTTTCCAAACAACACCTGATCAAGAAACTTACTCCTGCCGATGAAGAACGCGTTAAAACTTCGCTGAATGAAATCATCGGTGATATTGGTGAACAAACTGCCATGAATAAAATATTACTGGCAAGCTTCTATGAAGAAAACAACCTGTTCATCGATGCGATTAAGGCTTATGAAGATGCCATCAAACTCGCTCCTGATGTTGATATGTACAAGGAGTATTATGAAGAGTTTTTGCTAAGACACGGAATGAAGCGATAAGGATTCGCCCAAAAGCTATAAAAGGCCGCTCAACTGCGGCTTTTTGTTTTTGAGCGTTAGAGCAAGACAACTTTTATTCTAATTTTGTTGAGATAATAATGGCTTAAATCCCTACTACATTATGAAATTAAATAAAATCACCTTAACCACATGGTTCCTTTTTATGGTGGGTGTTGCCTTTGGGCAGAATGATGTCGCCTTTAAAGTGCTCGTTAATAAAGGAAAAAACGAAGTGAAGTCTGGCAACGACTGGATACCTGTAAAAGCCGGGGCAAGTTTAAAGTCAGCCGACGAACTCAGAATATCAGAGAACGCCTATTTAGGATTGGTGCACGCCACTGGAAAACCTGTTGAACTAAAGAAGGCCGGCACTTATAAAGTCGCCACTCTTTCATCACAAGTTGGTCCGGGAACTAGCGTACTCAGTAAGTATACAGATTTTATTTTGAGCAGCAACTCAGCTGATCAACGTAACAACAGACTTGCTGCTACAGGAGCAGTTCATAGAGGTGCCGAAAAAATTAAAGTTTATTTACCACGACCTGAGCTTTCAATTGTATTCAACAACATTGTTACGCTTAACTGGGAAACTGATAAAGCTCCTGCACCTTACATCGTCACTTTCAACAGTATGTTTGGCGATGAGCTCTCTTCTGTTGAAGCCGCAAGCAACACAGTAACAATAGACCTGAACGATATTAGTTTTGCTAATGAGGACAACATCATTATCAAAGTCTCATCTAAAGCTGATCCAAATAAAATCTCGGATGAGTATACATTGAAGAGACTTTCACGTGCAGATATTAACCGTTTAAAAAATTCTTACAATGAAATTCAAGGTGTAGTATCCGATGAAACAGCCATGAGCAAACTTTCACAAGCTGGATTTTATGAAGAAAATAACCTCTTGGTAGATGCCATAACAGCCTACCAGGAAGCCATCAAGTTGGCTCCGGATGTACCAATGTTTAAAGAATATTATGAGTCTTTTCTCTTAAGACATGGCATTAAGGAACCTGCTATTAAGAAATAGATAAAATACTGCCATTTATAATTGAAAAGCCGCCCTTGAGCGGCTTTTCTTGTTTTAGTCTGGTTTGGCCGGAAAGTTTATTCTCCTATTTTTGTGCTTCTTAAAAGAATAATTTCCATGAGTGTACTTGTTAACAAAAATTCCCGCGTCATAGTACAGGGTTTCACCGGATCTGAAGGCACATTTCACGCCGGCCAAATGATAGAATATGGCACTAACGTAGTTGGTGGCGTTACACCTGCCAAAGGTGGCACTGAACATTTGGGAAGACCTGTATTTAACACGGTAAAAGAAGCTGTTGACAAAACAGGTGCAGATGTATCGATCATTTTCGTACCTCCTGCATTCGCTGCTGATGCTATCATGGAAGCCGCTGACGCTGGCATAAAAGTAATCATCACCATTACAGAAGGTATTCCTGTTAAGGATATGATGATTGCCAAGAAATATATTAAAGGAAAGAACCTGGTTTTGATTGGCCCTAACTGCCCTGGGGTTATTACACCTGGTGAAGCAAAGGTTGGTATCATGCCTGGTTTCGTATTCAAGAAAGGTCGCATTGGTATAGTTTCTAAATCAGGAACACTTACGTATGAAGCCGCTGATCAAATTGTAAAAGCAGGTTTAGGGATCTCTACAGCTATTGGTATTGGTGGCGATCCGATTATTGGAACACCTACTAAAGATGCTGTTGAGTTATTAATGAACGATCCTGAAACAGATGCCATTGTTATGATTGGTGAAATTGGTGGTAACTATGAGCCTGTTGCCGCCCGTTGGATAAAAGAAAATGGTAACAAAAAACCAGTGGTTGGTTTCATTGCAGGTCAGACTGCACCTCCAGGCAGAAGAATGGGTCACGCGGGTGCTATCATTGGTGGCGCAGATGATACTGCTGCAGCCAAAATGAAAATCATGCAAGACTGTGGAATTCATGTTGTTGAATCTCCAGCAGAGATTGGCGACACCATGGTAAAAGTTCTGAGCAAGAAATAAATAAAAAAGCCAGCATTCGACCTGAAGAATGCTGGCTGCAATTAAACTATAGACGGGTTTAGAAGCTCGTTTTAAATTCTCTTTCGAGGTAGCTGTTCAAATTTTTCAGACCATTAAGCATGTTTAGCTTTTCAGGCAGCTCATCTACACTATCATTTTTGTAGACCACTTCAACAAACAGATCACGGAGCATATAGATGTAAATCTTACGACCATCTTTCATGCGTGTACCGAGCAGGATTCCTCTTTTTTTCAAATAATTAACCTGCCGTTGGGAAGACAATTGTTTAAAGAAAAACATGAGTATCATAATCTTAATGATTTATCTAAGACCTTACGATTTTCAGGCCATCAGATAAATCATTAAAATCAGCTTAATTTCAAGCTTTGTATTATGGGAGAGTCCAGCTTTGGGAAAAGTCAATCAAATGATTCTCAAAGTAACTCATTGGCCAGGTTGGCCAGCTCAGAACGCTCACCCTTTTCAAGTGTAATGTGAGCATAGAGCTCATGATCTTTAATACGATCAATAAGGTATGACAAACCGTTACTCTGTGAATCGAGGTAAGGGGTATCTATCTGATGAATGTCTCCAGTGAAAATAATTTTAGTGTTCTCACCTGCTCTGGTAATGATTGTTTTCACTTCGTGTGGTGTGAGATTTTGTGCTTCATCTACAATGAAACAGATGTTTGATAAACTTCTTCCACGTATGTAGGCTAGTGGTGTGATCATTAACTTTTCATTAGCAACCATCTCTGTTATCTTGGAGTATTCTTTATCTGCTTCACTATACTGATTCTGGATAAATTTTAAATTATCCCACAGAGGTTCCATGTAAGGATTCAATTTCGACTTAATGTCACCCGGAAGATATCCTATGTCTTTATTACTCAATGGCACAATAGGACGTGCGAGATAAATCTGTTTGAAATCTCTCTTCTGATCAAGCGCAGCGGCTAAAGCAATAAGTGTTTTACCTGTACCTGCTACACCTTGCATAGTCACCAGTCGTATCTCAGGTTTTGTTACGGCATGGATAGCAAAAGTCTGTTCAGCATTTCTTGGTTTTATTCCGTAAACAGAATGTTTCTCAACTTGCTCAACCATACCATTAGCTGAGTTGAAGAATGCCAGTACTGACTTCTTACCACTTTTTAATATGTAGTAGTGGTTCTTCATTGGCTTGATCTTTCCTAACACTTCTTCTGGAGGACAATAGCCTTTCTCGTACAACAAGTTGATCATGTTACCATCAACATCTTCAATAATGGTTTTGCCTGTATAAAGCGAAGAGATGTTCTGTACTTTGCCTGTGGTGTAATCTTCAGCTTGCAAGCCAAGTGCTTGTGCCTTTAGCCTGAGGTTAATATCTTTTGAAATAAGAATA
>DATCRE010000490.1:0-2522 GCA_036569145.1 Cyclobacteriaceae bacterium | reverse complement strand
AACACAGCCTGAATATCTTTAGGAGAAACGTTTAATGCTTCAGCTAAGAAAGCACGGTAACGCGCTGTATCCAGGATACCCGCCATACCAATAACTTTATTGCGTGAGAATTTTGAAGTAATGTGCGCCTGGTAGGTCATTACATCTAACGGGTTAGACACTACGATGATGATGGCATCAGGAGAGTACTTAACGATATTTTCAGTTACAGACTTTACAATGCCCGCGTTGGTTCCTATCAAATCATCGCGGCTCATGCCCGGTTTTCTTGGCAAGCCCGATGTGATAACCACTACAGACGATCCGGCTGTTTTGCTGTAATCATTGGTAGAACCAATTGTTCTTGTATCATAAAGGTCAATCGGAGCCTTTTGCCAGATGTCAAGAGACTTGCCTTCGGCTATACCTTCCTTGATATCAACCAGAACAATTTCATTGGCCACTTCGCGGTAGGCCAGCACATCAGCACACGTAGCGCCAACATTACCAGCGCCAACTACTGTTATTTTCATATAGATTTAAAATTTAAGTATTTCACTGTGGATACTTCCAGGCAAGGAAGCGGTAAGAATATTAGTATAGATTTGAATATGAACACTTTATACCGGCTGTTGAAAGGGAAGCTCAAAAGTCGCGTGAATTTATTAATTACAACTGATTTCCAAACGATAAACCTAAAGCTTTTTTATAATCAGCACCCGTTCGGTTTTGTCGGTAACCTTAAACCTGTCGTCTATTCGGTATCCTGTTACCCATATAATTTTCCCGGCCGACTCCAACACTGTTACAAGGCTCTTATCCGGCACAGAAATTTTCATATCAATCAGAAAGTCGCTAAGCTTCTTATGGTGTTGCATACCTAGCGGAACAAACTGATCGCCAGGTTTCCAGCTACGCCATGTTAATGGAAACGTAATGCTATCGTAATCAAGCTGGGCAAGCTGTAAATCTTTCACCAGGTTGAAATCTCTCTTCTTAACGGTTTCAAACTCCAGTGTAGTATGTAACAACGTTACTGTTAACTGACTTTCGTCGATTTGAATTTCACTATACTCATGATTCTGCTTTTGTGAAATAATAAAATGACTACGATCTATAGCCAGCTGAAAATGCGTAGCATAAAAGATCTTACCCGGCTGATGACGAACATCCATGATGTCATGACACTGACCGAAATTAAAACCCTTGTCCTTCAATAACTCCCACAACACAACGGCTGGTCGAGGCATAGCTTTGAGCTTTACACTATCGATAAGCACAGAGCCTGCCTTCACGTGAATAGCTTCTTCTTTAAACTTGTTCAGCACCAGAGCTTGCAAGGCCGATGTTCCGCGAAGTCGTTCGATGGTATGTTGAAATCCATCCTCGAGGTTAACGTTGATCTGCTTCAGTATTGGTATAACCTGGTTGCGTATCAGGTTACGATAATATTTATCAGAAGCATTACTTGAATCTTCACGCCATTGAAGTCTTCTGAATACTGCATACTCTTCAAGCGAATGTCGGGTGGCAAAGAGCAGTGGTCGTATAATTTTATCATGCTTCACGGCAATGCCGGTTAAGCCTTCAATGCCAGTGCCTCGAACAAGGTTGAGCAAAACGGTTTCAAGGCTGTCATTGCCATGATGTGCAGTAGCCAGCCAGTTGTAATTATGCTCTAGCATCACCTCATTAAAGAAATTATATCGCAGATCACGTGCAGCCATTTGTATAGAGATGCCTTGTTCCCAAGCATATACTTCGGTATCAAAACGTTTCAGGTAAAACGGTATGCCCAACTCCACACACGTCATGTTTACCAGTGCCTCATCGCCTTTTGATTCTTCTCCCCTCAATTGAAAATTGCAGTGAGCAACACCTATTGAAAAGCCGGCTTCCTTGAAGAGGTGCAGCATTACCATTGAATCAAGTCCGCCACTTACCGCCAGCAACATCCTGTCGGTCGGCTTAAAAAGGTTATTTTGATCAATATGGTTTAGAAATTGCTGAAGCACCATCAAAGATAAGTTTTTAGTTAATTTTGCGTGATTATTACTATGCGCTATTTACAACTCATTTGCATTATGTTGCTGGCTGTTGCCCTTGTACCGGCAATGGCACAGAAAAAGGTAAAGCTTAAGCAAGCCGATAAGCTTAAAGGCGGAAAGACTCCTGAGGGTGAGTCTTTTCAAAAGCTTCACGGCAATGTTATCTTCATTCAGAACAAAACCACCATTTATTGCGACTCTTCTTATTTTTTCAAGAAAAAAAACTCACTTGAAGCTTTCGGGCATGTGCGCATTCTTGAAGGCGACTCTGTAACCATCACGGCATATAAACTGGAATACGATGGAAATGAGAAACGTGCCAAGCTCAGAAACAAAGTAGTGTTTACTAAACTTGACCAGGCCACATTGTACACTGACTTTCTCGACTTCGACAGGCCGAAGAATGAAGCAACGTATTTCAATGGTGGAAAATTGGTAGACTCCATCAACGTATTAACCAGCAACAAAGGATATTATGATCTGAATACCAACATG
>DATCRE010000489.1:0-2654 GCA_036569145.1 Cyclobacteriaceae bacterium | reverse complement strand
AACGAGATGCCACTTATTTTAGTAGCCGGCTTCGGACTGATGATTGTTGGTGTTGGATTTAAACTCGGCGTTGTTCCATTTCACATGTGGGCTGCCGATGTATATGAAGGCGCACCAGCACCTGTAACAGCTTTTATTGCTACGATCTCTAAAGGAGCGATGATGGCATTGCTTCTTCGCTTCTTCGCGCAGATCAATGGCTATCGCTTTGAGCCATTGGTGTTAACTTTTACACTGATAGCTATCGCTTCGATGATGGCAGGTAATATTCTGGCTATCAAACAAGATAATGTTAAACGAATACTGGCATATTCATCCATTGCACATATAGGCTATCTCTTAGTTGCCTTTTTATCAGGAGGAACGATGGGCATTGAGGCCGTAACGTTTTATCTCATAGCATATTTCATTACAACACTCGGTGCCTTTGGAATCATGGCAACTTTATCAGATAAAGATCGCGATGCCGAATTTATCTCTGACTATAAAGGCTTATTCTGGAGCAGACCCTGGACAGCTGCAACGCTCACAGCTATGTTATTATCATTGGCTGGCATACCACTTACTGCCGGTTTTGTCGGGAAATTTTATATACTCGCTGCTGGTGTTCATACACAACATTGGTTGCTCGTAGTTATGCTCGCACTCAACAGTGTTGTTGGCTTGTATTACTATATCAGAATTATTGCAGCTATGCTTGAACAGCACGAAGGCAAACCTGAAGAGCTGCCAAATAAATTAACACCAGCCGTATACATCGTAAGCAGCATCACAATGGTGGCATTGGGCATGGGTCTTTTGTGGTTGGGTATTTATCCATCGGCACTCATGGATATTATCAGGAGCTTTTTTGTCTAGCTGAACTTTCATTAAGTCTGCAACAATATTTACTGCTTGATTAGGCGTCAGCTTCTTTTCTGTTTCTGAAGTTGAAGTAATTCTGGTTGAACTTTAAAGAATTGTTCATCCAGTGAGGCATGGAGTTGCTTTTGAATAATTTCCACATCAGGTATGTAAAGCCTATGCCAACCGTTGCTCCACCGGCAACATCAACTAGAAAATGCTGAAGAAGATAAATGCGTGAGTAGCCAACTAATAGTGCTATGAAAAGCAGAATGACGGCAGGTGTTTTCTTCCTGATGATTAGTGCCATTAATATTGTGAGACAAAATATTGTAGCTGTGTGTCCTGATGGAAATGAATACCGGGTATGAACATCAACATCCGGAACAAAATGTAATAAGCTATTGTCAAGGACAGATACAGGTCTGCTCAGGTTACTAAACAAGCCTCGCTTTATAAAAGCACACAGGCCAGCGTGTCCAACCCAAACTGACAAGGTAAGTATGGAATATCGAAACTGAACGAATAGAAGATATATGATAAATGGAAGGAAGAGTATGCCTTCGCCTAATACGGTAATGAACGAGAAAAATTGATCTAATAAAGGACTATGATTTCCGTTGATGAATAAAACATCATCCCCCTTTTTGACAAGACAGGCACCCGCGATGAGCACTAATGCTGTGGCAGAAAATAATGCAAATGCAAATCTTGAGAAAGGTTTCTTCATAGCTGATTAGGATTGCTCAAAACTACATTTGTACTATGACCCGGAGATCATGGTCAGATGAATTCAATATTAAGGTTGTGATTAATGGATTATTGAAATGTGTACAGATTGTTAACGATGAAGTTCCACGACATAACGATTATAATGGACAATCCTTTAGCGATATAGAAATTAAATTTAAATCGTTCATGAAGCAGCCACACAATTCCATTGGAGAGTAGAACACCAACACTTGCAATAATGATAAACTTTGAATACTGCACCATGATGTTAGGATCAGCGCTACTAAAAGTCCAGATACGATTTAAGATATAATTGTTAGTAGCGGCAACACAAAAACCAATGGAACTGGCGAGATATTTATTAATCTTTAATTTCTCCTTCAATAAAAATGTTATTCCGAAATCGACAATCACACCGGTGCATCCTACAAGACCAAACCGAATGATTTTTATAATGAGCGGCGAGCTTAAGAATTCCAGACTCATAAAGCACCTTTATAATTTTCAAGCTTATAAACATAGGCCTGCCGCATGAGTGTATTCATACGATATACATTAATAGTATCCAGTGGAATAATCTTTTCAAATGCACTCCCGAAAATTATATTCGGATCTCGATAATAGTTAGTCACAGCAATGTGATAATAATCCTTTCCGCGTGTAAGCCCTCCGCGTTGTTGATTTATCCAATAGTATTTATGCGTGTCATTCAATTCACCGATCAAGTATAGATTTCGATGCATAAGCGATGCCACATAAAAATCTTCGTGCGCCCCAGGAAACCAGCGGTATGATATGAGGTCAGCATTCTTTTGCATGGTACCACGATCTTCTTCGCGTAAAGCGATTTTCTGAAACTCTTCGCCAATGTGTTGCCATCCATACATATCCTGGGTAAAATCTCCACTCCCCAAATTCTTGGCATCTTTTGTTTTGCCGAGTTGCAGGGGAGAGTAATTAATAACGTAAACCGCTGCGCATAATAGAGTTGCTAAAAAGCATGAAGGAAGAAGTATGAGTTTTGGTATGCTAAACGTTTCATTGCTATGTAAACGTGTTGACCAGTAGATAGCCGCAAT
>DATCRE010000488.1:0-19596 GCA_036569145.1 Cyclobacteriaceae bacterium | reverse complement strand
GATACTGTTCCTCACATTATATGCGGAGGCTTTAGTAAGGAGGAAACAGAGAACGCGCTCATTGATCTTCACTTTCTTGGCATTGACAATGTGCTGGCGCTTCAGGGCGATGCTATTAAGACTGAAGCCAAATTTGTTCCCGATCCTAACGGACATCATTATGCGTCTGACTTGCTTGATCAGATTGTGAAGATGAATAAAGGTTATTACCTGGATGATGAGTTACAAAATGTATCACCTACTAACTTTTGTATTGGCGTTGCCGGCTATCCTGAAAAACATTTCTCGGCGCCCAATTTAAAGAACGACTTGAAGTACCTGAAGATGAAAGTTGATATGGGTGCTGAGTACGTCGTTACACAGATGTTCTTCGATAATAAAAAGTATTTTGATTTTGTAGAGAAGTGTCGTGAAGCAGGAATTCATGTTCCTATCATTCCCGGTATAAAACCTATAACAGCAAAAGGACAGATAACGGCTTTGCCTAAAGTGTTTCATATTGATTTGCCCGAAGAACTTGCAGACGAAGTAGAGAAATGTAAAGATAATGCCTCTGTTAAGGAAGTAGGAATTGAATGGTGCATTCAACAATCAAAAGAATTGATTCAATATGGTGTTCCAACCTTGCATTTTTATTCCATGGGTAAATCAGATCCTATCTATCGCATTGCAAAAGAATTGTTTTAAATTTAGGTAGCGGTAGAGGCGTGATGCATAACGTCTCTACCTACCGCATCACCCACCACATAACACAACAATAGAAATTAAAATGAAAAAGATTCTCGTTCTGTATTTCACACAATCAGGTCAGTTAAAACGCATACTTCAATTTCTTACCAAACCATTAACAGATGCAGGTCATCAGGTTCATTTTGAAGAAATCAAACCTGTGGAGAAATATCCATTTCCCTGGAACGGGTTTCAGTTCTTCAATGCATTTCCCGAAACATTCACACAAAAGCCACTGGCGCTTGAACCACTAACCGATAAAGCATTTGATCAGTATGATCTCGTTATCTTAGGTTACCAGCCGTGGTTTCTAACACCGTCACGCCCGGTAAGTTCATTTCTTCAGAGTGAAGAAGGTAAGAAAATATTAGCTGGTAAAAATGTTGTTACCATTCTTGGTTGCCGTAACATGTGGCTTGGCGCGCAGGAAAAAGTAAAGCAGAAACTTATCGATGCAAAAGCTAACCTGATAGGCCATATTGCCCTCGTTGATAAAAATGGAAACCTGACAAGTCTTGTAACGATACTGCGTTGGATGTTAGCAGGCAAGAAAGAACCGTTCTGGTTTTTTCCGGCAGCAGGTGTTGCTGAACAAGACGTACAGAATACAGTGGTTTATGGCAACCAGATAAAAGAAGCATTGTCTGCTAATGATTTTAAAAATCTCCAGAAAGAATTTAATAAAGCCGGCGCCATTGAAATAAAACCCAACCTGGTGTTGATGGAGCGTCGTGGACAAAAATCGTTTTCCATCTGGGCAAAGTTTGTGGCAGCAGGAGGAGACCTTAACTCCACCGGAAGGAAGATCAGAGTAAGAGCCTTTATGATTTTGCTTCCTACCATGATCATCATTCTTACTCCTTTGCTTTGGATACTTTCAACAATAATGCTCATTGCCAAGCGCAAGCATTTGTTGAGAGAGATTGATTATTATAAGCAGACCTCGTTGAGGTGAGTGAATCTCAAACATATTGGTACAAGTAGTATCTTCTCTCAACGTCGCTCGCCAGAGGACGTTAGCTTTCAATGTAGTACTCTAATTTTTATTTGTTCCTTTCAGTTTCGGGCAAGACGTTTGCAGTGATGCAAGCAGTTCTTTTGTTTATCTCCTTACAAAATCCACAGCGTATTATTAATTTATCTGCAAGCAGGAAAATGCAGAGACTATATTAAGTATAAATACTGAAAATAGATTTTTATTCCCTTCTCTAATTTTGAAACGCGAACTGAGTGAGCTCACTAACAGTTCATGTTCAACAGAAGAATAGACACTATCATTTATAATAACATGCAGCAATTCTTTGAAAACAAAAGCGCGAAAGTTTACTATGACCCTGCCCTTGATGCACTGGTTCTTGAGTATACCAATAAAGTTCTTAATCATGAGCAGTTTGTTACAATCAATACCGCTGCCAGAGATGCATTTCAAAAATCAAAAACCAGGAAATTTATTGCCGACATCAGAAAGATGGGAGTTATTAGTATAGAGTCTCAAAAATGGATTGTTGATAACCTTATCCCCGCTATGATTAAACATCTTAACGGTAAAAATCCAATCATTGTACAATTAATGGATGACTCAGATGTTTTTGCAAAGACAGCAGCAAATAATATTAAGAAGAAGGCAGAAAATGATATTGGCGTAACACAATTTACAGATCGCGTCAAAATGGAAGCTTATCTAAAAAGCGTTTAATAGCTATTGCTTAGCTTTTCAATCAACATCACACCTGCGAACTATTTTTTGATTCCAGGTTACTTTCCATATTTTATTTTTCAATGATGCAAAGTACATGGAGAGTATCCGATACTTGTACTGTAACAAAATATAATATTATGTAGCATCAGGTAATGTAAAAGAAAAGGTGGCGCCCATTCCTACTTTAGCTTCAGCCCAAACTTTGCCGCCATGCCTTGTAATTATTCGTTGAACAGTGGCAAGTCCTATGCCTGTACCTTCAAACTCCTTTGAGCTATGAAGCCTTTGAAATACTCCGAAAAGCTTGTTAGCATATTCCATATTAAATCCGGTACCATTATCTTTTATGTAGTATGCGATTTCATTTTCTGATTTTGAAGAGCCTATTTCTATCTCGGGCTTTTCGGTTTTTTCGGAGTATTTTATGGCGTTGGAAACAAGGTTTATCCAAACCTGTTGGAGTAAAACTTTATCAGCGTTTGCAGGAAGCAATGTTTTTATTTTTATAGTAGCACGGTGTGGCTGTGAAATCATCATTTCGTTTACGACAGATTCGACCAGCTCATTCATGTTTACGAGTGATTTCTGAACTTCTTTTTTTCCCAACTTTGAAAATGCAAGAAGGGAATCGACAAGCAGTCCCATTTTTTTTGCGTTGTCATGAATATTTCCGAGCAGTCTCTTTCCTTCATCATCCAGAATGTTGCCATAATCTTCTTCTAATATTCTGGAATATCCACCAAGCGCTCTTAAAGGAACCCTGAGATCATGTGAAACAGAATAAGAAAACGATTCAAGTTCTCTGTTTGAATACTCAAGCTCTTCATTTTTTATTTCGAGATTTTTGTTAAGCTGAAATAGAGCTATTTCCTGCTGATGCTTTTCAATAAAAAATTTCACTTTGTTGATTAGTATCTCGGGCTGAAAAGGTTTTGTTATGAAACTAAATGCTCCTTGTTCATATCCTTTAAAGACGTTTAAATTACTGGTATAAACTGCCGAAATAAAAATGAATGGAAGTCGCGAAGTTTTCTCTTCTTCTCTCAATATACTGGCAAGCTCGTAGCCGTCCATTTCAGGCATTTGTATATCTAAAAGGGCCAATGCAAAATCATTATGCAGGGTGGCTTTCAATGCTTCATTGCCACTCGTTGCTCTAATGATGTCGACATCAAGATCTTTTAAAACAACTTCCAGCGCCACCAGGTTTTCTGGCTTGTCATCAACAATCAACACTTTTGTTTTATTGTTCTTCATATAAATATTGGAAGCTCTCATTTACTTAACCAAATTCGCATTAGAGACAGCAGCTGATCTATATCTACTGGCTTTGATATATAATCATTGGCCCCTGCATCTATACATTTCTGTTTATCGTCTCTCATAGCCTTGGCTGTAAGAGCAATAATGGGTAACTTATTAAATCTTGGTTGTGCCCTGATCTTTTGCATGGCTTCGTAGCCATCCATTTCAGGCATCATAATATCCATCAACACCAGGTCTATTTTTGGATCTTGATTCAAAATGTCGAGAGCGACAATGCCATTCTCTGCTTTTGTTATTTGCATCTTTCTTTCCTTCAACACTTTTGAAAGTGCAAATACATTTCTCATATCATCATCTACTACCAGGATTTTTTTATCTGCAAAAATACTTTCCTTATCGTATAAACTTGTAATGATTTTTTGTTTTGACTCAGGCAAATTGCTGACTGTACGATGCAGAAACAAAGCTGTTTCATCGAGTAACCTCTCCTCTGATTTCACACCTTTAATAATAATGCTTTCTGAATACTTTTGTAATTCATAATTCTCTTCTTTGCTTAACTCTCTTCCAGTGTAGATAACAATGGGTGGAATGTGAGCTTTCTTTGCTTTTTCAAGTTCATGAATTAAAGAGAAGCCATTAATATCCGGAAGACCCAGGTCAAGTATAATGCAATCAATATGATTTTCTTTAAACAGGTTTATGGCTTCTTTACCGGTACTTGCTTCAATACATTTAACATCTCCATTTCCGATTAATTTCTTCATCACCTTTCGTGAATTTTCATCATCTTCAACGAGTAACAGATTTTTTGTTTTCCTATTAATGAAATCTCCAATTCGGTTAAACGCGCCTTCCAGTTGCTTCTTGTCTACAGGTTTGGTGAGATATTCTATGGCACCTTCTTTTATTGAATCAAGACTTCTTTCATTCATAGAAATGATATGAACGGGAATGTGTCTTGTTGCCGGATTAGCCTTAAGCTCTTTTAATACTGAGCGTCCATTCATGCCGGGTAATTCCATATCCAGAATGATAGCATCGGGTTTGTATTGATCTGCCAGCATCAAGCCATCTTCTCCCGTTGCTGCAGACAGGCATTTAAACATTTTAGCGTTTGCTTGTTTCAAGAGAATTTCTGCAAACTTCAAATCATCTTCAATGATAAGAACTGACTTATCGTTCTTTTCTATTTTTTCCCGGTCATCTTTTATGGTAGGATAATTGATAAATATTTTATTTTTTTCGACCACCTGTGGTACATATTCTTCTTTCTTAAGTGGTTCATCTGCTTCATAAAATTTTTTATCAGTTAATACCATGGGAATAATAATCGTAAAAGATGATCCTTCACTTACCTTGCTTGATAATTTTATTTTTCCACCCAAAAGGTTTACAAGATCACGTGAAATTGATAATCCTAATCCTGTTCCACCATATTTCCTGGAAGTGCTTCCATCGGCCTGTTGAAAGGCTTCGAAAATTACCAACTGTTTTTCCGCAGGAATTCCAATTCCGGTGTCTTTTACGGACAGGCTAATATTATTTTCATCTTCTCTTTCTATTGATACCCGTATCGATCCTTTTTCAGTAAACTTGATGGCGTTAGACATCAGGTTTTTAATAATTTGATCGAGGCGCTGTTCATCTGTTCTGACTGCTTCAGGCAAGCCTTCACCAATTGTTACAGTAAAATCCAGTCCTTTTTTATCCGTGATATGTTTAAAGTTACGCTGCAGATTTGCAGCAAATTCTTTAAGAGAGACACGCCCTATGTTCACTACCATTTTGCCAGCTTCAATCTTTGAGAGATCAAGAACATCGTTAATCAATGCGAGTAAATCCTGCCCGCTTTTATTAATAATTTGAGCGCTTTCAACCTGGTCTGTATTAAGGTTTCCCTTTTTATTATCAGCCAGATCTTTTGAAAGAATAAGTAAACTATTAAGTGGTGTTCTCAATTCATGAGACATATTGGCGAGAAACTCAGACTTGTACTTGCTGCTTATCTCAAGTTGTTTTGTTTTTTGCTCAATATCAATTCGTGAAGCTTCTACTTCTTTATTTTTTTCCTGCAACGCCAGCGTTTGTTCTTCTAACTCTTCATTGGTCATTTGCAATTCTTCTTGCTGCTGCTTCAGGTTTTGCGCTTGTTCTTCAAGTTCTTCATTCATTTGTTTCAATTCTTCCTGCTGTGATTGTAGTTCTTCTGCCTGCAATGCAAGTTCTTCTGCCTGTTTTTTAGCGAGCGTAATATCTGTAGCAATTTTTAAAATTTTATATGGTCTTCCCTGAGTGTCCAGAATGGGATTATAATTGCCCTTTATCCAAACGATATCATCATTCTTGGAAATTCTTTTAAACTCACCTTCCTGGTATTCGCCTCTTTTCAGATCATTCCAGAACTCGGCATATTCTTTACTTTTTTCGTAGCCTCTTTCCACAAAAAAGCTGTGATGTTTTCCAATAATTTCCTTCTCACGATACCCCATGGTATCAAGAAATATGTCGTTAGCTTTTAGAATAATTCCATTCAGATCAAATTCTACGGCCATATTGGATTTATAGATTGCCGTTGTGATTGCATCAATTTCAAGTTGCTGTTTTTTTGCAGGTGTAACATCCGTTGCTATTTTAAAAATTCTGTTTGGCTTTCCATTAGAATCAAGAATTGGATTGTAGCTTCCCTGCAACCAAATAATTTCCCCATTTTTATGAACCCTTTTAAATTCCTCTTGTTGAAATTCACCTTTTTTTAGATTGCTCCAGAATTGCCGATACTCTTTTGAAGCCGCATATTCTTTCTCTATAAAAATGCTATGATGCATGCCAATAATTTCTTGTTCTGTATAGCCAATAATATTCAGAAAAATTTCATTGGCACTTAGGATAGTACCATTCGTATCAAATTCTATGCAGGCATTTGATTTATTAATGGCAGTTATCCGGTTATTTAACTCTTGCTCTTTAGCGGTTAACTGATTTATTAAGTTTTCAAGGTTTTTCTTTCCGGCAACTGTATTGATATTAATTGCAATTGCCTCGGAAGCTTCTTCAATTAATTTTAATTGTATTGGAGAGAATTGACCGAACTTTCCCAATTCAATTACAGCAACAGTTTTGTTATCAAATACAGTTGGAATAATGGCAAGGGCATCTGGTTTTTCTGATCCTAAAGAAGATTCGATTTTAAAATAATTTTGGGGCATCGAATTGACGAGCATCATGGATTTTTTTTCAGCTGACTGACCCACCAGGCCTTCACCCAATAGAAATGAATTAGAAGGCTGACCTTTTATTCCGTAAGCATACTGCAGATTGTATGCATTATCTTCAAGTACATACATGGTTCCCAGAAGTGCCGAAGTTTGCGAAATGAAAAAATCGACAATCTCTTTCGATAATTCTTTAAGTGGTTTATCGCTGATTAGCTTTTCATTCAGATTATTTTTGCTGGTCTGCAACCATATTCTTTCTGAGTGTTCCTCTGAAATTCTCTGCAGATTATTTTGCATCTGTTGCAGTGCCAGACTTAATTCATCAGTTTGATTTTTCATCAGGAGAGGATTTATTTATTGCTAACTTTATTAATACTTCTTTTAGTCCTTCTAAGGGTAAGATATAATCCACCTGTACTTCACGAATTGCCGACGCAGGCATTTCCCTGGCATCAGCTGTTTGGGGATCTTGTACGATGGTTAGTCCTCCCATTTCTTTTATAGCCTTCAATCCATTCGTGCCATCCCTGTTCGCTCCCGTTAAAATCACACCTATTAATTCATTTTTATATGCTATTGCTGCTGTCTCGAAAAGCACATCAATAGAAGGTCTTGCATAACTTACCCGCTTATCAACACTTAACGAAAACGAATTGTCTTTCTCTATTAATAGATGATAGTTGGGAGGGGCGATGTATACCGTTCCTTTTTCTATTTTTTCTTTTTCATCAGCTTCCTTTATTTTCAGTTTGCAAGTCTTATCTAAAATCGTGATCCATGTATTGCCAGATTCGGGGCTGACATGTTGCACAATAATTATTGGCAAAGAAAAACTTGCAGGCAAGTCTGTTAGTAAAATTTTCAAAGCCTTCATGCCTCCGGCAGAAACACCTGCAACAATAGCTTTATATTCTTTGTCTGAATTCAATAAGAACTTTAATATTTCTTTTTAAAAATTTTTTGTGACTTATCTATTTCTGAATATTTCGTGGCAAAATCACTAAAGTGTAAACTCTCTTTTATACCCAGGCAAAGTATGCCACCCTTCACAAGGCTATCAAAAAAAAGTTTTTGTACTTTATCTTGCAGATCTCTGTTGAAATAGATCAGAACATTGCGACAAAGGATCATGTGTACTTCCGAAAAGACTCTGTCAGTTACCAGGTTATGATTTGCCCATACAATATTTTTTTTCAAATCCTGATTCATAATGACATTGTCATACTTTGAAATATAATAATCCGAGAGTAAGCCTTTGCCTCCTGATTTTTTGTAGTTGATAGAATATTCTTTTATCATGTCGTTAGAAAATATTCCGTCCTTAGCCCAATCAAGCGCTTGCTGGTTAAAGTCAGTAGCATAAATAATGGTACGATCATAAATTCCTTCCTCCTTTAAAATTATAGCCATTGAATAAGCTTCTTCTCCCGTTGAACATCCCGCATGCCATAATTTAATGAAGGAATAAGTTTTAAGCAGTGGAACTATGTTTTCTCTCAGCGACCTGTAAAAGTCAGGATCTCTGAACATTTCAGTGACAGTGATGGATAAGTCCTGGAGAAGTTCAGATGCAAACACATGATCATGTAAAGTCTTATCCTGAATTTCTGTTATGGTATTGATACCTTTCGTGATCATCCGGTTTACAATTCGCCGGGTAATATGCGCTCTGGAATATTGCCGGAAATCATATCCATATTTTTGATATATCGCTTCAAGCAAAAGTGAAATTTCTATTTCTGAGGTTTCTTTTAACAACATATCATTCATTATCCAATTTGTTCAATATCTCATTGCATTCGTGTTCATTGTGTACTGTTAAATAATTGTAAACCTCTTTTTGTTTGCCAGTGGTGCCTATCAAATTAAGGTATCTAACAAATACCTGGGCTGTTAAACAAGTTATTGTGGGCTATTATCAAAATAGGAATTAAATCTCAGCTTAGCAAGCTGTCGACAGCTTCTCCGCGATGCTCTTTATTTATCTATTATTTTTAGGAAAGCGATGTAAGTACTTATACTGAGATCAGACAAATGAAAACAGAAGAGCCGAAATCTTGATTGTCCCTGAGATTTTTGGAAAATTTCTCCCTCAGATCTTGGGGCTTCAACGCAATACACTAAATTTTTATTTGCCTATTTAGATCATAGCAGATGGAGCATTGTTAATTGATACTACTAAATAATTTTAAAGTGATTCTTTTTTTAAGATTCTATTTCAAATTACTTTGATGAAAGTATCATAATAGATTAGAATGAGGAAATTGAGAATAGCGTGCATCAGTGAGAGAGTAGAAAAATTGAATGCCTATAGCTTACAGGAAGACAAAATGTTGCTTGACTTTTTGCAAGCCAGGCAATGCGATGTGCAACGCGTACAGTGGTCGGATGAAAAAATCAATTGGAAGAATTTTGATCTGGTGATCATCAGATCACCTTGGGATTACCATCTTCACTACGAAAGTTTCATGGAATGGCTTTCCCAATTAAATGATCTTGGTATTCGCATATTAAATCCCTATGAAACCATTCGGTGGAATAGCGACAAACATTATCTGCAAGAAATGGTTAACGAAGGGTTTGATGTAATTCCTTCCGTATTTCTTGAGCAAGGCAAGCAACATGACCTTAGCAATTTGTTTACGGCTTTTAAAACAAAACAATTAATTGTAAAGCCGTGCATCAGCGCCGGATCGAAAAATACTTTTATAGTAACAGAACAAAATATAGCAGAGCAAACCAGGAGTATTAATGCACTAACACGCGAAGGTTCTTTTATGGTACAACCATTCATTGAACAGATTCATGATGGAGAGCTGTCGTATCTTTTCTTTAATGGTACCTTCAGTCACTGCATATTAAAGAAGCCGCAGACTGGAGAATTTAGAGTACAGCTCGGCTTTGGCGGAACAACACATTTACAGTCGCCGAGCCTTGATGAAATAAAAGAAGCGCAGGCTTTTGTAGACCGGTTTGCAAAGAATTGCCTTTATGCACGTGTTGATGGCATAATGATCAACGATAAATTTACTTTGATGGAGCTGGAACTGATCGAACCCATGTTATATTTTCCTGATGCACCAGGAAGTGTGGCGAATTATTACAATGCTTTGATGGCACTGGTTGAAGTGCTAAACTAAATCTGAAAAAATCGCTGACATAGTTCTTTCGATCTATTCATAGATTGTCAGAAGTGAAATTTTAAGAATTACGTTACAGCAATTATCCCATCATACACCTAATATAAACTCACCTGTTCAGGGGATTCTTTTCCATAAAACATTATTGCTAAATTCGTGTTGAAAAGTGTTGACTGGGTGGTGAACATAAAAGCCAGCCGGATATCAATATTTTTTAGGAAATGGCCGCTTTAGTGCCCAATTTTACTGCAAAATGAATATTATTGCTCAAAACTTAACCGTCTAGAATGAGTAGGAGTGTCTATATTACAAGGCTGTCAAAATTCTTACCTAATAATCCTATCCCTAATGAGGAAATTGAAAGTTTTGTAGGGTTGATTAATGGGGCTCCGTCCCGGGCAAAGCACCTTATTTTGCGAAATAACCAGATAAAAACGCGTTATTATGCATTAGATAAAAGTGGAAAGGCGACCCACACCAATGCAAAGCTAACGAAGCTCGCTATAGAAAAACTTTTCGATAAGGACTTCAGCATGAAGGATGTTGATGTTCTTTCGTGTGGCACAACATCGCCAGACCAGATTCTGCCTTCACATGCGGCTATGGTTCACGGAGAACTTGGTCAATTTCCAGTTGAAATTAATTCGGCCACCGGTGCTTGCAGTGCAGGTATCCAGGCGTTGAAGTTTGGCTATCTCTCCGTTCTTTCAGGCTCAGCCAACAATGCGGTATGCACAGGCTCCGAACGTATTGCAAGCTGGATGGTAGCCAAATCGTTTAAAGAAGAAGCAGAGAAAATAAAAGAGCTTGAGGGCGATGGAATCATTGCTTTCGAGAAAGACTTTTTAAGATTCATGCTCTCCGACGGTGCCGGAGCTGCCCTGTTAGAGAGTGCCCCGAATGCCAACGGCATATCACTTCGCATTGAGTGGATTGAGCAACGATCATTTGCGCATGAACTGCCAACCTGCATGTATGCCGGCTCAATAAAAGCGGAAGATGGTTCACTCATTGGCTGGACAGATCTTGACCAGGAAACATGGACAGAAGATTCTGTATTTGCCATTAAACAAGACACTAAACTTTTAGGTGAGTTTGTAGTAAAGAAAGGTGGCGAACTGTTGAAGTCAGTGATGGCGTCCAAGAATTTTAATGTTGCAGACATAACGTATTTCCTTCCACACCTGTCATCACAGTTTTTTGGTCCGCGTATTTTAAAAGAATTGGAGTTATTGAATATAGAGATACCGATAACAAAATGGTTTACCAATTTATCGGCAGTAGGTAATGTCGGTTCGGGTTCGCCTTACCTGATGTTGGAAGAACTCTTTAATTCAGGAAAATTAAAAGCAGGTGATAAGATCCTGATGATGGTGCCTGAAAGTGCCCGCTTTAATTATGGTTATGCTTTGATGACAGTTGTATAACCTATAAAAAGAAAACATTCCTCCACCAAATTAGCAATAGCTATGAATGTAGATCAGGTTCCACAGGATGAAAAAAATCTGAACGAAGGCAAGGTTGCCAAACTGTATTATGCTACAGACGAGAAAGGTCATTACAAAAAAGTAAATAGCATTGGCTGGGAACCTGAAACTGTAGCGATGGAACAAGCGTGGGAAGTAGTGAACGATGAAGTGGATGAAGCACGCAAAAAAGTTATCGAAGGCAAAGCCAGTCCCATACTATACTACATCAAGAAAAATATCATGACCGCATCCATGGTAGCCGGTTATGTGGGCACACTGAGTCTGATTGTACATCTTCATACCATGCCATTTTTTTATCGCAGACTTAGCAGGAAGACGCTTGAAAAATATGCTTACACCTTCCGCATTACTGTTGATGAGCTCACCGATGTTGAACGATTGAAAAGACCTCTATGAACACAACTTTTACGCACAGACAATCGGCACATTGCGAGAGTGGTGTGATCTCCAACTTAATGCGTTTTCACGGAATGGAGTTTGATGAGCCCACAGCATTTGGTATCGGCTCAGGTCTCTTTTTTTCATACCTTCCTTTCGTACGACTTAATGGAATACCAGTAGCATCCTATCGCATCTGGCCCGGACATATCTTTAAAAAATTCTCTGATCGTGTCGGTGTAAAAATCGAACGAAAGAAATTTTCAACACCCCAGGCTGCTATGACTGCTTTAGATAAAATGCTTGATAAAGGACAACCCGTAGGCATGCTTACATCAGTCTTCTATCTTGATTATTTGCCGGCAGCATACCGTTTCCATTTTAATGCGCACAACATCATCGTCTTCGGAAAAGAGAATGGTCGTTACTTGGTAAGCGATCCGGTGATGGAACATACAACCGATATTTCTTATGAAGATTTAGTGCGTGCCCGCTTTGCCAAAGGTATGCCAGAGCCAAGTGGAAGAATGTATTATCCTGTACAACTCCCTGGAGATTTCAGTATGGATAAAGCCATGTGGAAAGGCATCAAGCAAACAAGTGAATGGATGACTTCTATTCCTATTCCACTCTTTGGTGCAAAAGGAATGAAGTATCTGGCGGGAAGATTACGTCAGTGGCCTGATCGTTTAGGGAATCGCAGAGCCGTGTTGTGGTTGGGTAATCTCATCCGCATGCAGGAAGAGATTGGAACAGGAGGAGCAGGTTTCAGATTTATTTATGCTGCATTTTTAGATCAGGCCAGCACAGTAACAAAAGAAGAACAGCTGTTTGATTTGTCGAAGCAGCTCACACAAAGCGGAGACAAGCTTCGCGACTTTGCATACTACGCGGGTCGTGTTTGTAAAAACCGAACTTCAGATACTCGCACATTCTCCGAACTGGCAGAAATGCTTGAGGCCTGTTCCAAACGTGAACAGGAAATTTTTACACAATTGCATCAGCTGAGTAAGGCCAAATGAGCGAGCCCATTGTTAAAATAGATTCGCTGACCAGGCAATACAAAGGCGCTTCACAACCAGCCATTTCTAATCTCACCCTGGAGATTCCAACGGGTGCAGTCTATGGACTTCTCGGTCCTAATGGTGCGGGTAAATCAACAATGGTTATGATGCTCTGCGGATTGATGAATCCCAATGCAGGCAGCATCTCCATAATGGGCATGAACGTTAGCGAGCAAGGTTCTGAAATAAGAAAACGTATTGGTGTTGCGCCACAGGAGATTGCCTTGTTTCATACACTTACCGCTTACGAAAATCTTTTTTACTTCGGACGAATGTATGGCCTTGAGTCAGATAAAATCAGGAGTAGTATTGAAAACTATTTAGAGGTATTCGGCCTCACAGATAAAGCACATAAACGCGTTCAGACTTTTTCCGGAGGAATGAAACGAAGACTGAATCTCATCGCTGCATTACTTCACGATCCAACGCTACTTATTTTAGATGAGCCTACCGCCGGTGTTGACGTTCAATCCAGAAACATGGTGATTGATTTTTTGCAGCAGCTCAAAACAAAAGGAGTAACCATTATTTATTCATCACACTTTCTGGAAGAAGCCGAAAAGATCTGCACAAACCTTGCTGTTATAGATGAAGGTCATCTCATCATAGAAGGCACACCGACTCAAGTAATGTCGAAACATGCTGATTGTAAAAATCTGGAGGAATTATTCTTAAAGCTCACCGGTAAAACCATTCGCGATTGAAGATACGTGCCACGATAGTAAAAGAATTTTTATTGCTCATTCGTGATCCGGGTGGAATGGCATTAATCTTTTTAATGCCGCTAACACTGGTCATTGTTATGGCACTGATACAAGATGCGCCCTTTCGCGATTACCAGGAAATGAAACTGGATGTCATCTTTGTTGACAACGATAGTGATTCACTGGGAAGAAAAATAGAGAAGGCGTTCACAGCTTCAGGCAATGTTCATCTCATTGCCATAAAAGATACCGTTGAAGCAAAACGACAAGTGCTCTCCGGAAATTATAAAGCCGCCATCATTCTGCCTCGCGGTGCAAGTGAATCACTTCGCAGCAAAACGGGTAATGTGATTCAGAGCATCTTTATCAACCTGGGTATGGCTCAAGCCGATTCAACGTTGATTGACAAACCTTCCATCGATCTGCAGTTGCTTTTTGATCCTGCAATAAAAATGAATTACAAAGAAGCATTATCAAATGCATTGGAGAAAGTTCTTGCCAATGTACAAACTGAATGGATGTTAGATGAACTTCAACTTCAGCTCAGCGATGGTGCGCCACGCAAGAACACATCTAAGATTGATTTTGCAAAACTTGTAAGCATTAAAGAAAATTATGCTTCTAAGAAGAAAGAAAGGATGATGCTGAATTCTGTTCAGCACAATGTTCCTGCGTGGACAATGTTTGCCATGTTCTTTATTCTTTTTCCATTAGCTGGAAATTTTATTAAAGAACGAGAAGAGGGAAGCATGCTGCGACTTCGTTTAATTTCCGGATCGCAGTTTCCGGTTATTGCTGGTAAGTTTGCTTTTTACTTTGGTGTTTGCCTTATTCAATTTGTGCTTATGATTGCTGTTGGTGTTTACTTGATGCCCGTGCTTGGTCTTCAGCAATTAATATTGGGTAGTAACATATTGGGCATTGCCATCACTGCTTGTTGTGTAGCGATGGCTGCTACGGGCTATGGACTTCTTATTGCCGTCTATTTTAAAACAGCACAGCAGGCACTTTCCTTCGGATCTATTTCAGTTGTTATACTGGCTGCGTTGGGTGGAGTTTGGGTTCCTATTTACGTGATGCCTGAAACATTGCAACAGATAAGCCGATGTTCGCCATTAAACTGGGGACTGGAATCTTTCACCAACTTATTTCTGCGAGGTGCAACAACAGTTGCTATTTTGCCAGACTTATTGAAACTTGTAGCCTTTGCTATAGTAACGCTGGCCATCAGCGTGTTCATTCATAAATCAAGAACTATTCGTAATTAACTCTCAAGTAATATGCAAACTGTCGACGAGCTAATCCCACAATTAAAAGAATTAATCATCAAGCAACTGAACCTTGAAGGTGTAACGCCAGAAGCATTTGATGCCGATATGCCACTCTTTGGTGAAGGGCTAGGATTAGATTCCATCGATGCCATTGAGTTGATTGTATTGCTTGATCGTAACTACGGCATTAAGCTTGCCGACCCTAAAGAAGGAAAGAAAGTATTTCAAAGTGTTAGAACCATGGCTGAATTCATTCAGCTGAATGTTAAAAAATGAGTCGACGTGTTTTTGTTACAGGCTATGGAATCATTACCTCCATTGGTACAGGAGCGCAGAAGAATTACGAATCGCTCATTAACAAACAATGCGGCTACGGTGCAATAGAATTATTAGATACGGTTCATCAACAGGACATTCCTGCCTGCGAAATCAAACTACACGATCATCAGTTAAGTGAACTTGCAGATGTTCCTGCCAACGCAGGGTATACACGCACAGCCCTGTTGGGTGCTATTGCGTTGCGTGAAGCTATAGCAATGGCGAAACTTTCATTGGATGAGCTTAAGCAATCCGCTTTGTTGTCAGCGACAACAACGGGAGGAATTCGTGAGTTAGAAAAATACTATTATCAATTACAAGATCCTTCACAACAAGGTGATTTCAGAGTCTTCTCTGATTCAGCAAATCCAGGTGAGCACACCGAACGACTGGCAGAGTTGTTTGGTGTTAAAGGATACATTGGCACAATCAGCACCGCATGCTCATCATCAGCAAACACCATCATGATGGGAACGGACCTGATCAAGAGTGGCATGTTGAACACTGCCATCTGTGGCGGAGCTGAAGCATTATCAAAATTCACCATCAACGGATTTAATACGCTGATGATTCTTGATAAAGAACAATGCAGACCTTTTGATAAAACCAGGACAGGTCTTAACCTTGGCGAAGGTGCAGCTTACCTCGTACTGGAATCAGAAGAATCAGTTGAAGCGTCAGGAAAAAAAATAATTGCAGAAGTAAAAGGCTATGGCAACACCAACGATGCGTTTCATCAAACTGCATCATCACCCGATGGTGGAGGAGCCTACCAGGCAATGCTTAAAGCTTTAACGATGGGTAAGATCACATCATCACAGATTGATTATGTAAATGCTCATGGCACAGCTACAGAGAACAATGATCTTTCAGAAGGATTAGCCATGCAAAAACTTTTTGAAGATAAGGTTCCATATTTCAGTTCAACCAAACCATATACAGGTCATACACTGGCGGCGGCTGGCGCTATTGAAGCTGTGTTTTGCATGTTAGCCATGCAGCATGATCTCATTTATCCCAGTATTAATTTTAAAAATCAAATGGACGAGTTAACAATCACTCCACAACAGGAGCTGATTAAGAATGTAAAACTGAACTACGTTCTTTCAAATTCATTTGGCTTTGGTGGCAACGCATCATCCTTACTTTTTTCGTCCGTTAAGAAATGAAACTATCTCGATACTATATTAACGGAGTAGGAATTGTTTCGCCACAGCGAACATTTGATAACGCTGAATTTCTTAATGAGATAACGCATTACCATGAGAATGTTCTTCATTGCGTCTTGCCAGAGTTTAAAGATTACATCAATCCCATTCAGCTTCGTCGATTAAGCCGGATGTTGCGCGTGGGTTTATCAGCCGCCGTCATTTGCGTGCGAGATTCAGGTGAGCGCGCGCCTGACGGAATTATTACAGGCACAGGTTATGGTTTCCTGCATGAGACTGCAAAATTCCTGGAAGAGATTTATCAATACAACGAGAAGCAACTTACACCAACCTATTTCATGCAAAGCACTTACAATGCATTGGCAGGATTGGTTGCGCTCACGCTGAAATGTAAAGGCTACAACAACACACATGTTAATAAAGGTTTTGCATTTGAAACTTCCATGCACGATGCCATGATGCATCTTGCAACAAACATATCGCAAAATTTTCTTGTAGGCGCCTTTGATGAAACGGATAAAGCGCAGTATACCATCCACAGCCAGGCTGGCTATTACAAAACAGAATCCATTGATAGCGTTGAGTTGTTTAAACATAAAACAATAGGTAGCTTACAAGGTGAAGGCGCAGCGTTCTTTTCAATCTCTGGTACTCGGGGAGAGAATGTGTGGTGTGAGGTAGCTGATCTTAAAATGATTTTTTGTCCGGAGAGTGGTGACGCTTTAAGAGTCCATGTAACTGAATTTCTTTCTGCAAATAACATTACGACAAACCAGGTTGATGTGTTAGTGAGTGGCTTAAGTGGCGATGTAAAGCACGATGAAATATTGAATATGGTAATTCAAGAGTTCAATCATGCTACTGATGTGAGATTCAAACATCTTTCAGGTGAGTATTGTACAGCGTCATCTTTTGGATGTTGGGTTGGCGCTTCTATTCTTAAAAAACAGCGCATCCCTGATGTGTTGCGATTTAATCAGGTCATCGCAACAAGCTTTAAGACAGTACTTATTATAAATCAATATATGGGCAGAAACTATTCATTGGTGCTGCTTAAAAGCGTCTAGAAATTAAATGTTTTATAAGCATTTGTTTATAGTGTGATTTGATAAAACAAATGCTTTTATTTTAGTAAATTGATATAAATTCGGTTGACTCTCATCATGAAAAATTCACTGGTTTTAATCATCCTCTTGATAGCAGGAATGTGTGCGCTGCAAAATTGCAATAACCATGACATTGCACCTTCCGAAGCGCTGAATGGCGTTGTTTTTATGTTCAGACTCCCCAACGATTCAACAGGAAATTCTCTGAAAGATTCAGTTAAGAATATTTCAAATCTTAACGCGTTCGTTAGCTTGAATACTTCAACAGGGGAAGAAGTCTTTTCACGAAAAAAGGTTTCGTTAGAGATCACAGATGATGGACTTGTGAGTGTAAAAATAGCGCTGCCTTTTAAACGTTATGTTATCACCGATTTATTTCTCACACAAGATTCATCTACCGTTCTTTTTGCTACACCGCATAGAGGATCACTCTTATCAAAAACAGTAAAGTATCCGCTTGACTACAGCTTTTCTGTTGTCAATTATAAATACACGTATTTACCAATGGAAGTAGTTCAGGTAGGAACTCATTCACCTGAAGATTTTGGTTACAGATCATTCAGCCTTGAAGCCCTCAAGTTTTTCTCCATGGGAGTACATACTATTGTGAATGGTAAATCATCGTATGCATCATCGCAGGCATGTGTTCTTCGAGGTACAGATACATTGGCGTCATACAGTTTTGGCCCGAGTGTTAATGTGTTGAAGTTTAATTGTGAAAACACAGATGAGTTAACATTGGTAGTTATTAAAGATGGTTTCGCCAGGTATACAAAGTCTTTTACATTTCCTGATCTGTTAATTGAATTAAATAAAAAACCACTAACCGTTAATCTAACAGCAGCGCTTACACTCAGGCTGCAGAGCCAGGATGCAAATGCAGACGAGAGCAATGTTCAGTTTGATCTCGATATTGATGGCGCTATTTCATTAATGGTTGACTGGGGCGATGGCGTGCAACAAGAAATAACGGCAGCTCCTTACCAGGATGGAACAACATTGGCGAATGCATATTTTGATCATACATATCCCAAGGGTTCTGTTAATTATTTTATTTCAATTACAGGATCGCTCGATAAAATTCTAGGCTACGCTGGTGATCATAATGAATTTTTGCTCGATCCTGTTACGGTATCAGCGTTAACATCGTTAAAAAATGTCGACTTATCTGTTAGTGGCACACCTGAGCTGATTGATCTGCGACAGAACATCAAGCTGGAGAAAATAAGTCTTGGTGCTGATTCAGTTTTACTTCCAAAGAAAAATGCTCTAAGCAACGTGAGGCTTTTTAGTGAGATGGCAAGCTCACTTGATTATGTTATCAGTAACGTCTATTCAAATGCTACGGCAAGCAACACCAATAATGGTAAGTTTAATTTCTCAGCCGGTGTTGCTGATAATGATAGCAATGAAATGATTGCAATGCCATCAGAGTCATCATTAAGCAAATTGATTAAGCTCAGAGATGTTTATCACTGGACTATTTATCCTAATCCGTAACGTCTGAATTCTAACTTCTCCTTCCATCGTTGAGTGCATTGCTATCCTGGCAAAAAAGAAGCATATTTATAGCCTTTCGTTATACTCATCAACGCTATGAAGAATGTAAGTTTTGCTTTACTGCTATTCCTGATAAGTCAGGTTGCATGGTCTCAAACTACTGACACATCATTTCAAACTGATTTCTATACGTCATCAGACGGAACAAAAATCTATTACGAAGTAAAAGGCAAGGGCGATGCTGTAGTGCTTGTTCACGGTTTTGTTGTTAATGGTGAATCGTGGAAAAAAACTGCTTTGTATAATGACTTGTTAAATGCAGGCTACAAAGTGATCACAATGGATCTTCGAGGAAACGGCAAATCAGATAAGCCTCATAATCCTGAATTATATCTTCATGATATAGAAGCTAAAGACATTATGGGCATTGTTTCAAAACTTGGTATTCAAAAATATAGTGTGGCAGGCTATTCGCGCGGTGCCATCATTGCTTCGCGATTGCTGATGCTGGATGAACGCGTTACGCATGCTGTGATTGGTGGCA
>DATCRE010000487.1:0-9246 GCA_036569145.1 Cyclobacteriaceae bacterium | reverse complement strand
GAAGCTCTTCTTTATAAAATAGGAAAACGATATGGCATTAAAGATCGTCAGGTAAAAGAGCTTATTGATTCGAATGAAAAGTATGAAGTGATTGTGCCTGATAATCATAATGACAAGATGAATTTATTGTATGATCTTGTATTAATGGTCTATGCTGATGATGTCATCGACAAACATGAAATTGAATTCTGCGAAGAGGCCGTTAAGAACTTCGGCATGAAGAAAGAACTGGTATCCTGGCTCATTAATGAGTTTAAACGTGGTACTCCACCAGCTGAGGAGTGGGATGAATTGAAAAAGGAAGCTCAAAAGAGATTTGTGAATTAAAACTTCAGAGAGAGCGTGACAGAGTTAATGTAAAGCCATCCTTCAACGAATTCTGTACACTCCTGTTAAAACATATCTAGTACTTAATGTCTCAAGTTGTTATTCCTAATGACAACTTGCTGATAATATTCAATTCTTCAATTTTACAAGCTACATAACTGAGAATCTGGTTTTAAAGACTAGCTTTGCCAGCTTTTAAATTTGAATTGAAATGCCTGTGTTGAAAAGAGCTTACCTTCTGTTTTTGTTAATGTTATTATGCGCAATTGTTACCCATGCACAGGACTCACTTTTTGGTAACTGGATTACTCACTATTATAAAACTGAGAAGCGTGAAATAAAATGCCAGGATAAATTCGATGCTGATAAGTTGATTTTGAAATCTAATGGTATATATGTTAAACAATACTTTTTGCCACTGGCTGCAGATGATGCACCACTTCATGTAGGGTATGATTGGAACGACGGTAAGAAGAAATATTTTAATGATGCAGGTGATGAATTAAAGCTTATAAAAGTCAGGAAGGTTCAGGAGAACGGCCGCTACAAAGTTATTAGTTCAACAGGTCAAATTGAGTTTTCTACCAATAATGAAGTGTATACCAAACGTATCCAGCGCAAAGGCCAGAACCTTTTGATTCTGGATTCGCTGGACAACAGATTATTTATAAGGGTTTACAAAAGACTATAAAATGTTCAATGTTCAAAGTTGAAGTTTGAACTAATATCTCAAATGCTTCACTGTCATTCCATTATTGATCAACTGCTTCAATGATTCGATACCAATTTTCAAATGTTGATCAACGTAGTTTGATGTTACTTTGCTATCACTTACTTCAGTCTTTACACCTTCAGGCACCATAGGCTGATCTGACACTAGTAACAATGCACCTGCAGGTATTTTATTTTGGAACGCTGTAGAGAAAATGGTAGCGGTTTCCATGTCTATTGCCTGTGCTCTGATTTTGCGAAGGTAGACTTTAAACTCTTCGTCCCATTCCCATACCCGACGGTTGGTTGTATAAACTGTACCAGTCCAGTAATCCTGACCAAAATCGCGAATGGTTGTAGAAATTGCTTTTTGTAAAGCGAAGGAAGGCAATGCCGGTACTTCAGGGGGGAAGTAGTCGTTTGATGTACCTTCACCGCGGATGGCTGCAATGGGCAGAATGAGATCGCCTAAATGATTTTTGGCTTTTAATCCGCCGCATTTACCTAAAAACAATGCGGCCTTAGGTTTAATGGCACTCAGGCAATCCATAACCGTGGCAGCGTTTGGGCTACCCATACCAAAGTTAATAATGGTGATACCATTGGCGGTAGCGTTGCGCATCGGGCGATCTGTACCTAGAATGGGTACGTTATTCCATTCCGCAAACATTTTTACGTAGTTGTCAAAATTGGTAAGCAATATGTATTCTCCAAATTTATCCAGACTCTGTCCTGTATAACGTGGCAACCAGTTTTCAACGATCTCCTGTTTTGTCTTCATGTTTATTAATTTTGCAGCATGGTAAAATTGAACCTTCCGGATTTTAGTTACAATCTAAAAAAAGATGAAGGAAAAATATTCATTTTCGATGTTATCCGTAAAAAGTTTATTGTGCTTACACCCGAAGAGTGGGTGCGTCAGCATTTCGTAAACTACCTGATAGAGCACCTGAAATATCCAAAGTCGCTTATCAAGATTGAAAGTGGTTTAAAATACAACTCCCTTCAAAAAAGAACTGATATTGTTATCTACAACCGAGATGGTAAGCCCTGGATGGTAATTGAATGTAAGGCTTTTGATCAGACGCTTGATCACCAGACAATCAGGCAGATATCTACCTATAACCATACGTTGCAGGCAAACTTTATTACAATCACCAATGGCTTGAATCACCTTTCATTCGAAATAAACTGGAAAGACAACAGAACGAGCTTTATAGAAAAAATGCCTGAGTTTCCCCAGACACCTTAAAAATCCATTATAGAAAAGTTTTTACATCACTGTAAGGCAAGCCAAAGGCATCTGCCACAGCTTTATAAACAACTTTGCCCTGAATCATATTTAATCCGCTACGCAACTCAATGCTTTCCTGTGCCGCTTTCTTCCAGCCCTGACTTGCGAGTTTAATAGCATAAGGGAGGGTAGCGTTTGTTAATGCAAGTGTCGATGTATATGGAACAGCGCCAGGCATATTGGCAACACAATAGTGAACTACATCATCAATAATGAATGTAGGATTTTCATGTGTTGTAGGTGTACAAGTTTCAATACAACCACCTTGGTCTACAGCAACATCGACAAGTACAGTTCCAGGACGCATTGTTTTAAGCATATCGCGTGTGATAAGTTTAGGAGCCTTTGCTCCGGGAATTAACACTGCACCTACAATAAGATCGTGATCTTTAACAAGTTCACGTAATGTATATTCATTTGATACGAGGGTGTGAACATTCTTGGGCATCACATCATCCAGATAGCGAAGACGTGGCAGGTTAACATCAGTAATAGTGACATCAGCCCCCATACCAGCGGCAATTTTAGCAGCGTTTGTACCCACTACACCGCCACCCAGGATCAACACTTTAGCAGGCTTAACACCTGGTACACCGCCTAATAAAATTCCTCTGCCTTTTAATGGCTTTTCAAGATACTTTGCACCTTCCTGAATAGCCATACGCCCGGCAACTTCAGACATTGGTACTAACAATGGAAGACTTCCATCAGCCCGTTCTACAGTTTCATAAGCAAGACATACGGCTTCTTGTGCAATCATCGCCTTGGTTAAAGGCTCATAAGATGCGAAGTGAAAATAGGTGAAGAGTAACTGATCTTTTTTAATAAGCTTGTACTCTTGTTCGATGGGTTCCTTTACTTTCATTATCATGTCGGCGAGCCTGAATACTTCAGCAGCATCGGCGATAATTTCCGCACCTGCTTTTTTGTATTCATCATCACTAAAACCACTGCCTACACCGGCTGTTGCCTGGATGTAAACAGTGTGCCCACGTTTTACAAATTCTTGTGTGCCTGCTGGGGTTAAGGCTACACGGTTTTCATTGTTCTTAATTTCCTTCGGAACACCAATGATCATAATCTACTCAATTTAGGTTGTTCAAATATAAGAAGCGGAACCATTGTACATACTATCGACCGTAAGCGTGATTCGCTCTTCATAAGTATACAATCCAAAAGTGTGATAGCTAAATCCAAACATTATTTCGTTTGTGGATAATTAATGTTTTTATGTTCTGGCTAACAGTCTTTGGCATTTTAATTATTCTGCCAGTCTGACTTAATAAAACATAAAAAAAAATTGAAAAAAAACATAAAAGGAGGCTGATTTAGATACATTTTTGAAAGCTTAAAGGTATTGGCTACTTTTGAGCCTAACAGTTGTTAAACCATTTCAAACCTTTTCAATATTGAGCGCAACGAAAGAAGCCAGAGTTAAATTCTCACAGGCAAAGGTTAAAGAAATCCTTGCTGATTTTCGGTTAGCTGTTGAGAGCCGTGAAGCCAGTTTGATTGGCCGGAAGGAAGTTTTTATGGGTAAGGCCAAGTTTGGCATTTTTGGTGATGGCAAGGAAATAGCACAGATAGCGATGGCAAAAGTTTTTCGTCCCGGAGATTTTCGGGCGGGCTACTATCGCGATCAGACTTTTATGTTTGCCATCAGTGAGCTTACCATGGAGCAATACTTCGCTCAGCTATATGCTCATCCTGATGTTGAAGCAGAACCGGCTTCAGCTGGCAGACAAATGAATGGTCATTACGCAACGCGTATGCTGGATGATCAGGGTAAGCTTAAAAAGCTATCAGAATTAAAAAATAGCAGCGGAGATATTTCACCTACAGCAGCACAGATGCCTCGTCTATTAGGCATGGCGTATGCGTCAAAGCTTTTCAGACAAAACCAGTCACTATCAGAATATACAGATCTTTCTAATGAAGGAAATGAAATAGCATTTGGAACCATTGGCAACGCATCAACTTCAGAAGGTATGTTCTTCGAAGCCATGAATGCTGCTGGTGTTCTACAAGTGCCCATGTTAATGTCTGTTTGGGATGATGACTATGGTATATCTGTACCACAGGAATTTCATACTACAAAGCAAAGCATCTCAAAAGCATTAGCAGGATTTCAACGCACTGATACAGAGAAGGGATTTGAAATTCTAACAGTCAACGGTTGGGATTATACAGCGCTGATAGAGACCTATCAGAAAGCTGAAAAGATTTGTCGCGAAGAACATGTGCCTGTGCTGGTACATGTTAAAGAGATGACTCAACCACAAGGGCATTCAACATCAGGTTCGCATGAACGTTATAAGTCTGCTGAACGATTAGCATGGGAAGTTGAGCATGATTGCATCAAGAAGATGCGGGAATGGATTATAGAAGAAGTGCTTATTCTTCCGGAAGAAGTTGAAGCCATCGAAAAAGAGGCGAAGCAAGCTGCAAAGTTAGCACGCGAAAACTCCTGGAAAGCTTTCATGCGTGACATTAAAGCAGACCAACGTATACTGGCTGATATTTTTGAGCGCATTGGTTCTGAAGATGTTCTTGATATTCGTCAAACATTATTAAAGACCATTAATCCGGTTCATTTAGATAATGTTAAGGCTGCTAAAAAAGCTTTACGATTATTATTGGGCAGAGATACGGAGGAGAGAACTCAGCTCATTGAGTGGGTAAACAATTCTGAAAAGATAAATTACGATCGCTATAGCTCTCATCTTTATAGTGAGACAGAAGATTCAGCTCTTAAGGTTGAGGTTATCGCAGCGGAGTATAGTGATTCTTCTGTGATAGTTGATGGCAGGGAAGTTTTGCGTGCCTGTTTTGATGCCGCACTTGAACGAGATCCATTAGTTCTTGCTTTTGGTGAAGATGTTGGAAAGATAGGTGATGTTAACCAGGGCTTTGCTGGTCTCCAGGATAAGTATGGCGACCTGCGAGTAACTGATACTGGCATCAGGGAATGTACGATCATCGGGCAGGGTATAGGTCTTGCCATCAGAGGTATGAGACCTATTGCCGAGATTCAATACCTGGATTATTTTATTTATGCTTTGCAGATTCTCTCAGATGATCTGGCTTGTATCCGATATAGGACCAAGAGCGGTCAACGTGCACCATTAATTATCAGAACACGTGGACATAGATTAGAAGGTATCTGGCATGCCGGTTCACCGATTGGAATGATATTAAACAGCTTACGCGGAATTTATTTATTAGTGCCTCGTAACATGACACAAGCTGCAGGCTTCTATAATACGATGTTGAAATCTGATGATCCTGCTATTATCATTGAATGTTTGAATGGCTATCGTATAAAAGAACGTAAGCCTGATAACGTTGGTGAGTTTACTGTTCCGTTAGGTGTGCCTGAAATTATAAAGTCAGGAGAAGATGTTACCATTGTTACATACGGGTCAATGTGTCGTATTGTAATGGAAGCTGCTGAAGACCTGGAAAAGGTTGGAATTTCTTGTGAAGTGATTGATGTACAAACATTGCTGCCATTTGATATTCATCATACTATCCTTGATTCAGTTAAGAAAACCAACAGAGTTGTTTTTGCCGATGAGGATGTGCCTGGTGGCGCCAGTGCATTTATGATGCAAAAGGTTTTGGAAGAGCAAGGTGCTTATCAATACCTGGATGCAAAGCCAATAACAATAACAGGGAAGGAACACAGACCTGCGTATGCTTCTGATGGCGACTACTTCTCAAAGCCAAATCCCGAAGAAGTATTTGAAAAGATTTATGGAGTAATGATGGAAGTTGATCCAGGGCGATTCCCTTCTCTATATTAGTCATTAGGCTCTTAGTCATTGGGGATCTGGGAAACTAAACTGCTAAAACACTAATGACCAATGACCTACTGACCATTGACTATGGATTAACCCGTACCCTTAACTATATCAGTCAATGTAAAGATGCCTGAGGTAATGGTGTTGCTTTCGTGAAGAGCCCGATCACGAATCGTAATTCTGAGCTTTATTCGTTTTTTATTACCTAAGAGGGCAACAATTCCTGAAGATTTGATATTGTATTGAAGCGTGCCTTCCAGGGGAGTTTTCTGTTTGGAAAGAACGGGAAAGCGTCCATAGAAATTTGATCCACATGTGCCCTGTTGAATACGCCAGTCGAATACTTCAAATAATCCTGAGGTAGTTTCAACAAGAAAGTCTACATCAATGTTATAGTAATTTGGATTAGGTTGATAGTAGAATGTATCTAATAAAACGTAAACCTTTGAACCTCCAATCGTTATTTGATCCTTCAAATTGTATGTGTCATCAAAAATGCTGGCATCATCTTCATCAATGTACAGTGTAGTGTAAAAGTAATTCAAACAACTTGCAGGAAATGCATAGGGAGGAAGGTTTGTATTATTGGCGTATTCGGGCTTTTTTCTTGTTCGAACAGTAGCGAGTTTACACGTTGAACATTTAAGATCATTAGGAACTTTCAAGACTGCCGGATGACCTGCATATTTAAAGCTGCTGGCTACAGGAAGTAAATCTCCATCCTTCTCGATGTAATAGTTTTTTTCATGATATGGATCTGAGATATATGTGCTGTCACCAGCATCAAGTCCCAAATCACCATTTCCATCTTTAAAAGTGATAGTTACTACAAGTGAATCAGGCTGAGAATCTTTCAGGTATAATGAGATTTCATCGAAACCAATTTCAGGTTTATCTGATATATCAGGTGGATTAAAGCAAGCGCCAAATAATGCAGTTATTGATAAAAAAATAAGTATGCTCTTAGCTATCTTCATGCGCGCAATTTAAGGCGTTAAATTTATTTACACTTGAATACTTTTAGAGATTTCGAATCACAAATATACACAGTAAACGATAGCGTATTTGAGGATATTGCGCTCTCTTTATTTCGTTTTCAAGTCAATAATAACTCTATTTATCGTCAATATATACAAAACCTTGGTATAGACAGTTTAACAATCAACTCAGTTGATCAGATTCCCTTTCTGCCAATATCTTTTTTTAAAAATCAAACGGTAAAAACAGGAGATTGGGTGGCGGAAACTATCTTCACAAGCAGTGGCACAACCGGATTAACAACAAGTACTCGTTATGTTAAAAACCTGGAATTTTATTTGAACCATTCGGAAGAGTGTTTTAAATATTTTTTTGGAGATTTAACTGGCTACCATTTTCTCGGCTACCTTCCATCTTACCTTGAGCGAAGCAATTCATCGCTGGTTGCTATGATTGATCGCTTTATAAAGAAAAGCAAATCGGAATACTCTGGATTTTATCTTCATGACACAGACAAACTGATAAAGGATTTAGAAACTTTAAAGAATAGTTCTCGCAAAACTATTCTCTGGGGTGTGTCTTTTGCCTTGCTTGATCTGATCGAAAAATTTCAAATTGACCTAAGTCATTGCATGATTTTTGAAACGGGCGGAATGAAAGGCAGAAGGAAAGAGTTGACCAGACAAGAGCTTCATTCTCAATTGACTAAAGCCTTCAATGTCAATGCAATTTATTCAGAATATGGCATGACCGAATTATTCTCCCAGGCTTATTCCAAATCAGATAATTTTGTTTGCCCGCCATGGATGAAAATCATGACACGGGAAATTACGGATCCACGCAATGTTGGTCTTGTAAATGAAACGGGTGCAATAAATGTAATTGATCTTAGCAATATTGATGCTGTTGCTTTTATTGAAACAGAAGATATTGGAAGAGTAAAACCGGATGGATCGTTTGAAGTTCTGGGCAGAATGGATAACAGCGATGTGAGAGGCTGTAATTTATTAATATGAAAATACAAGTAATAAGCGTGTAATTATTGCCACAGGTTTGTTTTGAAGAGAAAGAGTTTTATTTTTGTTAAAACCAAAACTACTTAGAATGAAAAAAGTTGTTGCTTTCGTGGTTATTGCTGCTTTTATTTCATCATGCAGCCAATACACATGTCCTACTTACAGCAAGAAAGAGGCGCCAAAGAAGAGTACATCATCACAGAAACGAATCTAGTTACAGGTATTGGGATACGTTTTCTGCAGAGATCTCGTCCCCACTCATAATTACAAGTCGCTCGGTAACGTTTCTTAATTCACGGATGTTACCAGTCCAGTTGTGTGCCATTAACGCCTCCATTGCTTTTTCGCTTATTGTTTTCTTCTTGGCTCCATAGTCTAAGGCTATATCCCCGAGAAATTTCTCTACAAGCATAGGTATGTCGTCTCTGCGTTCATTTAGTGATGGCACTTTTATCAGGATTACACTCAAACGGTGAAAGAGGTCTTCTCTAAATCTGTTTTCCTCAATTTCCTTTCGCAGATCTTTATTTGTTGCTGCAACAACTCTCACGTTTACGCTGATCTCCTTTTCACCACCAACCCTGGTGATCTTATTTTCCTGAAGTGCGCGTAATACTTTTGCTTGAGCCGAGGCACTCATATCACCAATTTCATCCAGGAAAAGTGTTCCACCTTCAGCCTGTTCAAATTTTCCAATACGCTGTTTAATGGCTGACGTGAACGAACCTTTTTCATGACCAAATAATTCGCTTTCAATCAGTTCTGATGGAATAGCTGCACAGTTCACTTCAATCATGGCACTACCTGACCGTTTGCTTTGTTCGTGCAGGCCACGGGCAACAAGTTCTTTACCCGATCCATTGGGCCCGGTGATAAGAACACGCGCATCAGTTGGCCCCACTTTTTCAATCATTTCTTTAACATGAAGTATAGGTTTAGACTCACCTATAATCTCATATTGCTTTGATATTTTTTTTCGAAGAATTTTAGTTTCCTTAACCAATGAAGTTTTATCCAGCGCGTTTCGCAGGGTGATTTCAAGCCTGCCGAGATCAAATGGTTTGGGTAAAAAATCAAAGGCTCCTTTCTTAACAGCTTCAACGGCTATGTCTATAGT
>DATCRE010000486.1:0-7318 GCA_036569145.1 Cyclobacteriaceae bacterium | reverse complement strand
GGTCTGTTCAATAATAATAATTCTGTATCCCTCTGCTTTTAATCTGCTTACAGTATCAGCAGGTTTTTCAGAATATTCCCAAACAACAGATTCGGTTGCACCTAACGCCGTCTTTTGAATTTCACGGTGGGGGGGTGTGCCTGTAATTCCAGTAAGAAATATTTTTTCAATACGAAAAGCATCGGCTGTGCGGAAAGCTGATCCTACGTTATGCAAACTTCTCACATTATCCAGCACAATGCACACAGGTATTTTTTCTGCCTCTTTAAATTCATCAACAGATATTCGGCCTAACTCCTCAAGCTTTAATTTTTTCATATATTATTTTTAGGCAAGCAAATATGTCAAAAGCTTATTATCTTCGAAAACACCATCAATAATATGATCTTTTTCTGGAAGAGTATCTCCCGTCTTGGAATTTCTGAAAACACTGACTTTAGATTAGCCAGTAGAATTATCCTCTCTAATCAGTTTGGCCTGGTTATCGCCTTTCTCACATCCGTTTTTATGGTGCTCGCCATTGTTAACGGAAATTATAACCTCTTGCCTTTCATTACACTTCTTGTTATAACGGGCTCAATATGGTTTCTGAATGCTGTTAACCTAACGCGTATTTCAAGACTTATTACTTGCCTTATACCTGCTGTGGGCCTGTTCATTTTAAATGTGTCTGTAAAATTTGGTGCTCCCGGCACAGTTGATATTTTACATTATGCTACTCCCAGAATGATCATCGTTGGGTCAGTTGTGTTGCCATTTACCATGTTTACTCCCAGTGAGCGTAACTATGTAATCATGGCTGTTCTCTTTATCCTTTCATTATCGTTTGGTTACGATGCCATTCATTCTATGTTAGGAGTAGACCATGAATCACTTGGACTTACTAACAAGCATTATGGAATCATTACAGAAGATGTGGTAGTGCTAGCCATTATTGTACTGCTTGCATCAGGGTTCCTGTTTAAAATGGGTTATCAATATGACATTAAAAGTCAGCGACTGCTCAGCGAAGCCTTGGAGCAAACGGAACTGATGAAAAAGAATGAAGATGCATTAAAGAAAACACTTACTGAACTTGAAAGCTCACGTAAAAAAGACGAAGAACGCAATTGGGTCTCTAAAGGATTGGCCGACCTGGTAGCGGTGATTCAATCGGGTGACGATGATAAAAAAATATATGATCGTCTTCTGGCTTCGCTTATAAAATACATGAACGTAAACCAAGGCGGAATATTTATTGCCGAAGAAACTGATGGTAAGGTTCAGCTTAATCTCACGTCGTATTACGCATATGAGCGAAAAAAATATTTGCAGAAGACCATCAATCCAGGTGAAGGTTTGCTTGGTGCTGCTTACCTGGAGGGTCAACGCATTTATCTTAAAAAGGTGCCAGCAGAATATGTATCTATTACCTCGGGATTGGGAGAAGCTACACCCCGAGCATTGGTCATCGTACCTATGAAAATTAATAACCAGGTTGAAGGATTAATTGAGCTTGCATCGCTTACAGATTTCCAGGAACATCATTTTGAATTACTGGATCAGCTCTGTGAAACACTTGCCTCTTTTATTACCAATAATAAAATAAATGTGCGCACTAAAATATTGCTAGAGAAAGCCCAGACAATGTCTGAGGAGCTGAAATCTAACGAAGAAGAAATGCGTCAGAATCTTGAGGAGCTTACTGCCACGCAAGAAGCTATGAGTCGCAAGGAACACGAATATCGCGAGCGAATCAGAGAACTTGAGGAAGCGCTGGAAGTTCGTGAGCAACTAAATAGTCAAAGTGTTAGTGCCTGATGTAAAAAACAGGTGAAGGGCTTCATTCCGCTTTGACGGACTTTTCTATCTTTGCCAGTGATGGCCGAAACAAAATCAACAACCGAAACTCCTTTACAAAAGCAGTATAATGCTATCAAAGCAAAGTATCCTGGTGCGCTGCTATTATTCCGCGTTGGTGATTTCTATGAAACCTTTGGTCAGGATGCAATTGCTGCCAGCAAGGTGCTCGATATTGTTCTTACCAAACGAGGCAATGGTTCAGCTTCGGAAACTGCATTGGCAGGCTTCCCTCATCATGCCTTAGATAATTATTTACCTAAACTTGTTCGTGCAGGTCATCGGGTTGCCATCTGCGATCAGCTTGAAGATCCTCGTTTTGTAAAGGGAATAGTTAAGCGAGGCGTTACAGAGTTAGTAACACCGGGACTTTCATATAATGACAATGTATTAGAGCGTCGCCAAAATAATTTCCTTGCTTCAATATTTGCCGGTAAAAGTTTTTTTGGCGTATCATTTCTTGATGTCTCTACGGGGGAGTTTTACACCGCACAGGGAAATGAGAATTATGTTCTCAAATTAATTCAGGGATTTTCTCCTTCGGAGATTATTTATAGCAAAAGCTCGCGTGAAAAATTTGATGCGCTATTTAACAGTGAGTACTCTACGTTTGCTTTAGATGAGTGGGTATACGGTTATGACTATACTTACGAAAAATTAATCACTCAATTTAAAACAGCATCATTAAAAGGATTCGGTATCGACGGACAAGGTGAAGCCATTATTGCTGCCGGTGCTATTCTTCATTACCTTGATGATACTGAACATAAGGACACATCACATATAGCATCAATCTCCAGAATTGATGAAGATAAATATGTGTGGCTTGATAAGTTTACTATCCGCAATCTTGAAATCGTAAACTCTCAGAATGACGGTGGTGTTCCACTTATCGACATTCTGGATCAGACAGTCACACCAATGGGCTCACGCCAATTGCGTAAGTGGATGATTCTTCCATTAAAAGATCAAACTGCAATTGAAGAACGGCTTCAGATCGTTGATAATTTTTACAACAATACAACACTGGCCGAAAGTCTCGTAGGAGAGCTAAAGCACATATCAGATCTGGAACGTCTTATCTCAAAAGTAGCCGTGAATCGCATTAATCCACGCGAGCTGATACAATTGAAACGATCATTAAAGTGTATCGGTCCGATTAAGGAAGCTTTATTATCACAGTCTTCTTCTGAATTAAAAAGGATGGGTGATCAACTTCATTTGTGCGAAGTGTTGTTGGAAAAGATTGATCGTGAATTAAAAGAAGATGTATCCATCGCCAGTAATCAGGGTCACATCATTAAAGATGGAATTGACACCGAGTTGGATGAACTTCGTCAGATTGCTTTTTCAGGCAAAGATTATCTGATGCAAATCCAAAAACGTGAAGTTGAGCGCACAGGTATCAGTTCATTAAAAATATCATACAACAAAGTCTTTGGTTATTATCTTGAAGTTAGCAACGCAAACAAAGACAAAGTACCTGCTGATTGGATTCGCAAGCAAACTTTAGTAAACGCTGAGCGCTTCATAACGGAGGAGTTAAAGGTTTACGAAGAGAAGATCCTTCACGCCGAAGATAAGTTTGTTGTTATTGAGCAGCGTATTTTTAATGAGCTCGTTCGTAAGGCTGCAGACTTTATTCCGCAGATTCAACAAAATGCCAGAGTGTTGGCTGTGCTTGATTGTTTGCTCTCATTTTCCACAGTGGCAAGAGCCAATCGATATGCAAAACCAGTAATTAACAATAGTTATATTGTTGATATTAAATCCGGTAGGCATCCTGTTATTGAAAAGCAATTGCCCGTGGGTGAACCTTATGTACCCAACGATATTTTATTGGATAGCGACAAGCAACAAGTACTAATCATTACAGGCCCTAACATGGCCGGTAAGTCAGCATTACTCAGACAGGTTGCCCTGATTGTATTGCTTGCACAGATAGGAAGTTTTGTTCCGGCGGAGAGTGCTCAGATTGGTATCGTAGATAAAATATTTACACGTGTAGGTGCTTCTGATAATCTTTCGCGAGGCGAATCTACTTTCATGGTAGAGATGACGGAAACAGCCAGCATTCTCAACAACCTGAGCGAGCGAAGTCTCATATTAATGGATGAGATTGGTCGGGGGACCAGCACGTATGATGGAGTCTCCATCGCATGGTCTATTGTTGAATACTTACACAATCATAAAGACTTCAAACCTAAAACACTTTTTGCTACGCATTATCATGAGTTAAATCAGCTTGAAGAAGATTTACCACGCATCAAGAACTTTAATGTATCTGTCAAAGAAGTTGGTGACAAGATTATCTTCATGCGCAAATTGAAAGAAGGAGGCAGCGAGCATAGTTTTGGTATTCATGTGGCACAGTTAGCCGGCATGCCCAATAGAGTAGTGTTGCGCGCCAATGAAATACTTCACTTCTTAGAGAAAGACAAACACAAAAACGAGAAGGCTAATACAATTCGAGAGATGCCGAAGGCAACACCACAAATGAGTCTCTTCGAAACTGATCCACGTTTCAAAGAAATTCAGGAGATGCTCACGAAGGTTGATATAAATACTATGAGTCCAGTGGAAGCTTTATTGAAACTGAACGAAGTAATTTCGATCATCAAGAAATAATTCTGTTTCAAAATTTAAAATCCTTAATTCGTTAGTAGGCGACAATCATCATAACGTAATAGAAAAATAATTTCCTATTACTCACAATTGTTCGTTGCTATTCATTAACGCGTTTGAATTTATTGTCAAAGGCACTTCTTGAACAGCCTGTTAATAAATTATGAAAAGCTATAGCACGACGAACTGATTTCGATCATAATTGTTGTTATAGAAATGGTTAATTTTGTGACCGTTTTAGCAGCACAATACATTACAAACATTTTTGCAAGATCATGAGTACACAAACAATAACACCTGAAGTAAGAAGCAAGCCAATCCTAAAACAAGAGATTGCTTTTGCTTTGATACACCTTATGCCACTTGCGGCAATCTGGACAGGCGCAACATTTTTCGATTGGATGGTATGCATCTTCCTGTATATATTCCGCATGTTTTGGGTTACAGGTGGCTATCATCGCTACTTCGCTCATAAGTCATATAAGACGTCACGCTTCTTTCAATTCATTATTGCCTTCATGTCGCAAACCTCTGCTCAGAAAGGAGCGCTATGGTGGGCAGCGCATCACAGACATCACCACAGACACAGCGATACACCAGCAGATCCTCACTCTATGAAAATTTATGGTTTCTGGTATTCACATATTGGTTGGATTGTTGGCCCGGACTTCAAAGAAACAGATTACAAAACCATTGGTGATTATGCCAAGTATCCTGAACTGGTTTGGTTAAACAAACATTACCTTGTGCCTCCTACAATTCTGGCCGTTCTTGTAACAGCATTAGGTGCTATCGTCAACGGAGGAAGCATTACTTTAATGTTTACGCATCATGGTCTATCAACTTTATTTATTGGTTTCTTTTTAAGCACTGTTATACTTTATCATGGTACTTTCTCGATAAATTCTATCATGCATAAGTTTGGCAAACAACGTTATGAAACTGGCGAAGAATCGAAGAACAGTGTATGGCTGGCGTTACTTACATTAGGTGAAGGCTGGCATAACAATCACCATTACTATGAAACTGCTTCTCGCCAGGGATTCTTCTGGTGGGAAGTTGATATCACCTGGTATACACTCAAAGCCATGTCGTGGGTAGGACTCATCTGGGATCTGAAAGGTGTTCCTAACCATATTAAATACTCTAAAAACAAGAAACACGCCCAGGAGCTAAGAAAAGAGTTGGAGGAAGTAAGGAAATCTGCCTAGATTGCGCCCGAAATAAAAAGACTCCGTAGCTCAGCTGGTAGAGCAATTGACTCTTAATCAATGGGTCGAGAGTTCGAATCTCTCCGGGGTCACCAAGCATTTTTTTGAATAGGTATTGCATTTTTGTAATCCGTCATTAAATTTGCACTCCCTTAGCGAACGAGCTAGGGAAAATTAAGCGGGAGTAGCTCAGTTGGTAGAGCACGACCTTGCCAAGGTCGGGGTCGCGAGTTCGAGTCTCGTTTCCCGCTCGAAGCCCCTCTTCAGAACGAAGAGGGGATTCTTTTTTAAAGGCATACCACAAACCCGCCCGGGTGGTGGAATTGGTAGACACGCAGGACTTAAAATCCTGTGGTCAGTAATGGCTGTGCGGGTTCAAGTCCCGCCCCGGGTACAACGAGCTCTGAGATTCAGAGCTTTTTGTTTTTAAAACTCACCAAGCCAAGTGATATTCCACTCAAAAAGCAAAGGGGCTACCTCGTCATGAAGTAGCCCCGATTATAGCACGTAAAAATTTTAAGCCGCCTTCTTCTGCTCAGCAATCCATCTGTTAATAATGGTTTCTAAAACATCGAGTGGCAAGCATCCATATTTCAATATTTCATCATGAAAGAGAGCAATGTTGAATTTTTCACCTAACTCTTGCTCTGCTTTTTTTCTAAGCTCTGATATTTTAAGTTGACCAATTTTATAGGAAAGTGCCTGCCCAGGTATGGCCATGTATCGTTCTATTTCAGCAACGGCACCTTGTTCACTAATAGGTTCGTTATCTGTCATATATTTAATAGCCTCTTCGCGTGTCATACCTTTTGTATGCATACCAACATCTACAACAAGGCGAATAGCGCGATGCATCTCATCTCCCAAATGACCAAAATACTGATACGGATCTGTATACAATCCTAATTCTTTACCGAGTGATTCTGTGTAAAGCGCCCAGCCTTCGCCATAGGCTCCGTACCATAAAAACTGACGGAAGGATGGGAGCTCTTTATTCTCCATCTGCAAGGAATTTTGGTAATGATGTCCTGGAATTGCTTCGTGAAGAAAGAGTGTTTCCATCCCTGTGTAATTAAATTTCTTTGCATCTAAAATAGGGACATAGAAAACACCGGGGCGAGAACCATCAGGTGAACCTTGATTATACTCGGCACTGGCAGATGCTTCACGAAATGCTTCTGTTCTACGAACTTCAAATTTTGATCTTGGAACCATGTTGAAAAGTTTTTTCAACTGTGGCTCCATCTTCTGATGAATTGCATTAAAACCCGCGATAACTTCTTCCGGAGTTTTATACGGCATAAATTTTTTATCCTCATTTACGTATGCGAAAAAATTCTTAAGGTCTCCTTTAAAACCTACCTGCGTCTTAACCTCCTCCATCTCCTTCTTGATACGTTCTACTTCACTTAAACCGATGGTATAAATCTCGTCAGGTGTCAGGTTTGTCGTTGTCCAGAAATTTATGAGGTACTGGTAATACTCTTTACCTCCAGTAATATTAGAGATGCCAGCTGCTGTTCTGGTTTTAGGTATATACTCAAATTTTAAAAAGTCATGAAGTTTTTGATACGTCGGGATAATTTTTTCATTGATAGCTTTTGTGTAGGCTTCTTTTATTCTTTCCTTTTCACCCGCAGGAA